>JAAYWU010000224.1 GCA_012516295.1 Clostridiales bacterium
GGCTGCATCTCTTCAAGGATGCAGCCTTATTGTTATTTTACTGCCTTTCTTCTAAACAGTTTGACAATTTCAACGATCGGGATAACGGAGAAAGCAAGTGCTATGGCCACGCAATACTCCACAAAAGAAATCTCCTCAAATCCAAACGCCGTGGAAAGTGCCGGAATATAAATTACGGCTGTAGTGAGGACCAAAGAGCCGATCATCGCACCGATCAGGAAAAGATTGTGGTGCGGAATTGCCAGGATGGACGCGTGCCGCGAACGCATATTGAACGAATGAAAGATTTCCGCCATGGACATGGTAAGGAACGCCATGGTGACCCCGTCCGGGCTGTTCATAATCTCCCATTTGCCGTTCTCCATAAAATGACCGATAAAATAGGCGGCGAGCGTCAGGCAGGAAACCATGATGCCCTGATAAAGCACATCCCATCCAAGACCGCCCGAAAAAATGCCTGCTTTGGGGGCTCTGGGCTTACGGGACATCAGGTCCTTTTCCCCCCGCTCCATGCCGAGCGCCAAAGCGGGGAAACAGTCCGTAATCAGGTTAATCCAAAGAAGATGGACGGGCTTTAAAATGGTGAATCCAAGGATTGTCGCCACGAATACGGAAATGACCTCGCTCAGGTTGGAGGAAAGCAGGAATTGAATGGACTTGCGGATATTGTCGTAAATAACCCGGCCTTCCTCAACCGCGGATACAATTGTCGCGAAGTTATCATCCGCCAAAACCATATCCGCTACGTTTTTGGTAACATCCGTACCGGTAATGCCCATTCCGATGCCGATATCCGCGCTTTTAATCGAAGGGGCGTCGTTAACTCCGTCCCCTGTCATGGCGGTAATCATGCCCCGCTTCTTCCACGCGTTGACAATCCGCACTTTATGTTCGGGCTGTACTCTGGCGTAAACGGAATACTTCTCAATATCCCGGTTGAATTCTTCATCCCCGATCTCGTCCAGTTGGATACCCGTCAGCGCCTGTGAAGCGTCTGTTATAATGCCGAGCTGGGTGGCAATGGCCACCGCGGTGTCTTTATGGTCGCCCGTAATCATAACCGGACGAATACCCGCGCCTTTGCATTCCGCAATCGCATCAATGACTTCCGGGCGAATCGGGTCAATCATCCCGACAAGGCCGACGAAGGTAAGCTCTTGTTCCAGAAACTCCGGTTCGAACGAAGCCGGAGCCTGCGGGTAGGTTTTATACGCAGCTCCCAAGACGCGCAGCGCCTGGTCCGCCATTCTCTTATTCTCCGCAAGCACTTTGGAACGAAGTTCCTGCGTTAACGGCATCGCTTTGCCATTTTGAAGAATATGGGTGCATTTTTTCAGGATTTCATCCGGCGCGCCCTTTGTGTACTGTATAAATTCCCTGCCCGCCGCGTGTACCGTAGACATCATTTTGCGCACGGAGTCGAACGGGGCTTCCCCGATACGGGGCTTTTTCTCTTTCAGCTCATATTTTTTCAGGGATAAGGAGTTTGCGTAATTCACCAGCGCGTTTTCGGTCGGTTCCCCCTTTACCTCGCCTTTTTCGTTCAGTTCCGAGTCGCTGCACAACGCCATCGCTTCCGCCAGCAGACGTTCATCGTCGCCGTAGTGCTCAACGACCGTCATCTTGTTCTGGGTCAGCGTTCCGGTTTTATCGGAACAGATAATCTGCGCGCAGCCGAGTGTTTCCACCGCCGTTAATTTGCGGATAATCGCGTTGCGCCTTGACATATTCGTTACGCCGATGGAAAGAACGATGGTTACAACGGTGGCAAGTCCTTCCGGAATTGCTGCCACAGCCAGGCTCACCGCTAC
>JAAYWU010000225.1 GCA_012516295.1 Clostridiales bacterium
ATTATAACACAGATCAACGAGTACGGAAAGATTAAATGCTTTGCAAAAGGCACTTTTTAGTATATAATAAAATGAAATGTAATTAAGGAGAAGAACTGATTATGATAACGCAGAAGAGAGTTATGGAAATCTTACAGGAAGCGGGGGTATTGCTCGAAGGGCATTTCAAATTAACTTCCGGAAGACATAGCAATAAATATTTGCAATGTGCAAAAATATTTCGAAATACAAAATACAGCGAGGAGCTTTGCTCCGCCCTTGCGGAAAAGTATCAGAACGACAACGTGCAAATCGTAATCGGACCGGCAATGGGCGCGGTGCAAATGGCTTATGAGGTAAGCCGCTCCCTGCATTGCGAAAACTTTTTCACCGAACGGGATGAAAACGGCAAAATGACTTTACGGCGGGGGTTTGCCGTTACACCCGGCGACAGAGTCCTGGTTGTAGAGGATGTTGTTACAACCGGCGGTTCCGTCCGGGAGGTCATTGACCTTGTGAAGGAAGCGGGCGGCGTAGTTGTTGGCGTAGGCTCTATTGTGGACCGCACCGGAGGAAAAATTGATTTCGGCGTGCCGTTTAAGGCCGTTATATCCGTTGACGTGCAGTCCTGGGAACCCGAAGAATGTCCCCTCTGTAAGGCCGGTGCGCCGGCACCCGTAAAACCCGGAAGCCGTAAAATATAAAAATAGGGGGCAGGCGCCGTTGGTTCAAAACAAGGATGGCCATGAGAAAAAGAAAAATGCGGCCAAGCCTGTTCATACTGGACACAGAGAACGAGTAAAAAACAAGTTTCTGAAAGAGGGACTTGACGGCTTTGAACCGCACGCGGTCTTGGAATTGCTTCTTTATTATGGAATCCCATTAAAAGATACGAATCCGATTGGACATGCTCTGCTGCAGAAATTCGGTTCGCTTTCCGCGGTGTTCGACGCGCCGTACGAGGAGCTTCTCAAAGTGGACGGAGTGGGTAAATCCGCCGCTACGCTGATAAAATTAATCCCGCAGCTTTGCCGCAGGTACCAGGAGAATCTGGACAAGGACAAAGTCATGATTTTCAGCTATGAGGAAGCCGGCAGAATTTTGGTCAATAAATTTATCGGCCGTCCCGAGGAAGTCATTGTTCTTATGCTTCTGGACAGCAGAAACCGGATGATTTATTGCAGCGTTATGAATGAAGGAACGGTAACGACGGCAAACATTTACGTGAAAAATATTGTCCGGCTTGCCGTTCAATATAATGCGGCCTATGCGATTCTTTCGCATAATCATCCAAGCGGGGACTGTATGCCGTCCAGGCAGGACCTTCGTTCAACCGAATGGATCAGCGAAGCGCTGAAAACGGTGGAAGTCAAATTGATTGATCATATTATCGTAAGCGGAAATGATTTCTTTTCTCTTGCAAATAGTGGTATTTTACCGGAGGTTTTTGATTCCGGATTCGATACGGAGTAGACTATGGATTTTAAATTGGTTTCAAAATATCAGCCGAAGGGTGATCAGCCCAAAGCAATTCAACAGCTTGTTGACGGGATTTTAAGGGGCGATAGGGAACAGACGCTTCTTGGCGTTACCGGCTCCGGAAAGACGTTTACAATGGCAAATGTTATTGCAAAACTGCACCGCCCGACGCTGGTTCTTGCGCACAATAAAACGCTTGCGGCACAGCTTTGTTCCGAGTTTCGTGAGTTTTTCCCGGAAAATTCGGTCGAATACTTTGTAAGCTATTATGATTATTACCAGCCGGAAGCGTATATTGCCACGACGGACACCTATATTGAAAAGGATTCTGCGATAAACGATGAAATCGATAAGCTGAGGCACTCTGCTACCTCGGCTCTTTCGGAGCGCCGCGATGTCATTATTGTCGCCAGCGTATCCTGTATCTACAGCCTGGGCAGCCCGATAGATTACCGTACGATGGTAATTTCTCTGCGCCCCGGGATGCAGAAGAGCAGGGACGAATTGCTTCGCAAGCTGGTCGAAATACAATATGAGCGGAACGATATCAGCTTAACCCGCAATAAGTTCCGCGCACGGGGCGATGTTGTAGAGATTTTTCCGGCTCAGTCAAACGATACGGTTATCCGCGTGGAATTTTTCGGGGACGAGATTGACCGGATTAGTGAAATCAATGCTTTGACCGGGGAGTTAAAAGCCGTCTTAAAGCATGTCGCCATTTATCCTGCATCTCACTATATTGTACCCAGGGAAAAAATGCAGCGTGCGGTCAAAGAAATCATGGAGGAAATGGAAGAACGCGTTGCGTACTTTAAAAGCAGGAATAAACTGATCGAAGCGCAGCGGATTCGGGAGCGTACGCTGTATGATGTCGAGATGCTGCAGGAAATCGGTTTTTGCAAAGGAATTGAGAATTACTCGCGCGTATTGTCCGGACGGGAGCCCGGAAGCCCGCCGTTTACTCTTCTGGATTATTTCCCGAAGGATTTTTTACTGTTTGTGGACGAGTCGCACGTCACTCTGCCCCAAGTTCGTTCCATGTATGCCGGCGACCGGGCGCGCAAGCAATCGCTGATTGAATACGGGTTCCGGCTTCCGTCGGCTTACGAC
>JAAYWU010000226.1 GCA_012516295.1 Clostridiales bacterium
CAGGAACAGTTTGAAGCAATGGAGCGGCACCTGATGGAAGACAGCCGCCCTTCCGAGTATTTTAAAGGTTTGGACGAAGCGGGCGCGCTTCGGGAGCACCCGTTTTCAATGCTTCTTCATTTAAAGGACGCGGAGCAGTCGCCGGAGCACCATCCGGAGGGAAATGTCTGGAATCATACCATGCTTGTCATCGACGAAGCCGCAAAGGCGAAGGAAAAAAGCAGCAATCCGCGGGTGTTCATGTGGGCGGCGCTGCTGCACGATTTGGGAAAGCCGGGCACAACCAGAGTCCGCAAGGGCAGGATTACGTCGTATGACCACGATAAGCTCGGCGCAAAATTGGCTTTTGATTTTTTGTCCCCGTTTGTCAACGATACTGCATTTGTTGAAAAGGTATGCGCGCTGGTGCGTTGGCACATGCAGATTCTGTTCGTGGTCAAAGACCTTCCGTTCGCAGATATTCCAGCAATGAAAAGCCAGACTTCAATCGACGACGTTGCGCTTTTGGGCCTGTGTGACCGGCTGGGGCGTTTAAATCCCGACTGGGAAAAAGAGCAGAGAAATGTCGCGGCTTTTTTAGAGAAATGCCGGGCCGAATAGATTGGGAGGGGCACTATGCAGAAAATAGCTGTCGTTTATAAATCAAAAACAGGATTTACCGAAAAGTATGCGCGCTGGCTGGCCGAAGATACGGGAGCGGACCTTTTGCAGGCGAATCATGTAAAGGTAGAAGATTTGCTCCGTTATGACACGATCGTGTACGGCGGCGGACTTTATGCCGGTGGGATTAACGGCGTGAAGCTCATTACCGGGCATATGAAAGAACTGGGAAACAGGAAGATAATCGTTTTCGGCGTGGGAGCGTCCCCCTGCCGCCCCGAGGTCCGCGACGAGGTAGAAAAACACAATTTTCCCGCTGAAATACGGGGGAAAATCCGCTTCTTTCTGCTGCGCGGCGGGTTCGATTACAGTAAGTGCAATTTAATCGAGAAAATGCTGATGAATATGTTTAAAGTAAAGCTCAAAAAGGCGCCGGACACGGATAAGGACGCGAAAGGCATGCTCGCCTGCTACGACCGCCCGGCGGATTTTACAAACCGCGAGGCCCTAAAGCCAATCCTTGCATGCATCCGGAATGAGAAAACGGGTGAGGAAGCCTGATAATTGCGCCGTTTCGTCAAATACTATCGCTGAGGTGATAGCATGTCGAAAGCGAGCGTGTATTTTCGGCTGGACAATCTGTCCGGTAAAAAAGACGTAAAGAAAATAAAACAGGAGCTGGATTCCCTTCCCGGGGTCCTTTCCGTCAGCGTCAATGATCGGAATGATACGGTAGCCGTGGATTATGACAATTCCGGTGTGGAATATAACCGGATTGAAGGCAAAATACAGGAAATGGGATTCCAGATTGTTTCCGAAGCAAATCAGACGCATAAGATGTAGGAGGGGCTATGGACAAGAAGAGAGAGGATAACCAAAAAACGGTGCGGTCCGATGATCAGGACAATCTTCCCAATCGCGCCGGGAAAGCGGAAAACCAGAATCAGGGGCATAATGTGATAAAGGTTGCTTTAGGCCCGAATACCAGGCGGTGAAAGCAGGCCGCCCTGGCCGAATTTTCAACATTTTTTCTCGGTGTTGTGGAATAATTCCCTGCGGTGGGGTAAACTATAGGATTAGGAAATCTTTTCCTTAAAAAGATAAAACTTATTGGTCAGTTCTGACCGGAAAGAGGGATGTTATGATAGCAACAATTGACAGCAGCGGATGTATTTCCTGCGGGCTTTGCCCGGAGACCTGCCCCGAAGTTTTTCGCATGGGCGACGACGGTGTAGCCGAAGTCTGGAACGAGAACGTTCCCCCCGAAGCGGAAGACAAGGCCATTCAGGCGCAGGAAGGCTGCCCTGTATCGGTCATCACGGTGGAATAACGCAGGGAAGAAGAAGGGGAAGCCCAAACGGGCTTCCCCTTCTTTTTAATGTAAGTCAATCTTGTCAAGAATCCCGGAAAGATAGGCGATCGCAACGCCGTAGTTTGTCATGGGTACGCCCTGCGCACGGGCGCGTTCAATGCGGGACAGCACATATTTCCGGTTAAACATGCAGGCGCCGCACTGGATAACCAGGTCATAATACGTTAAATCCTCCGGGAAATCCGTACCGCTCACAACGTTCACCGTCAGCTTTTC
>JAAYWU010000227.1 GCA_012516295.1 Clostridiales bacterium
CCAGGCTGACCGCTACCATGAAGGTATTCAAAATAACCTCTCCGGTGAAGTTTCCTTCTTTCAGAAGGCTGAACGAAAACATAAAGATACAGATTCCGACGACCAGGTATGTTAGTATTTTGCTCAATTGGTTCAGCTTTATCTGAAGCGGGGTTTCGCCCTGTTTCGCGTTAGCAAGCGCATCCGCAATCTTGCCCATTTCCGTTTCCATGCCGGTGGCGCACACAACCGCCCTGCCGCGGCCGTATACAACCGTGCTGCCCATGTAGGCCATATTTTTCCGGTCGCCGAGCGGGATTTCTTTTTCCTTGTTTAAGGTAAGGGTATCGACTATTTTATTGACCGGCACGGATTCACCCGTCAAAGCCGCCTCCTCGATTTTCATACTGGCGCTTTCACTAATCCGGCAGTCCGCCGGAACGGCGTCGCCGGCTTCCAAAATAACGACGTCGCCGGCAACCAGATCCTCGCTTTTTATGGTGGTCACCGCACCGTCGCGAAGGACTTTGGAGGTTGCCGCCGCCATTTCCTGCAAAGCCTCAATTGCCTTTTCCGCCTTGCTTTCCTGATAAACACCCAATATGGCATTGATCAGTACCACAATGAGAATGATGAACACGTCCGCCGAGGATTCATTCGAATAAGCCGAAGTAATCGCGGAAATCACCGCGGCTACAATCAAAATAACGGTCATCGGCTCTAAAAGCTGTTGGAAAAAACGCTTCACAAGGGATTCTTTTTTTCCCTCTGCCAGCTTGTTTTTTCCGTTCGCCTGCAGGCGCTCCTGCGCCTGCGCCGCAGAAAGTCCTTCCTGGCTGCTGTTCAAATACTGAAATACCCTCTCTGTGTCTTCCAGATAAAACTTCATTTTTTCCTTCCTTCCAAACGCAAAAACTTAATTTATATACAAAAAGACTCATGCACAACTCTATGTAAGTTATGCATGAGTCTCGTTCATTAAGACAAGCCAGACCGAAACGGCCATGTATGTTGACTTGGCACATACGCAAAAACGTAAGTAAACTACTCCCTCAGGTTAGCTTTATTTTACCAGTTAATCTCATTTCTGTCAACTGCTTTTTTACGATCCGGATGAATATTGAACACTTACCATTGCGTGGCCTTCGATTTTGTCCGGCGTGAAAGTGAGATACCCATCCTTTTGCCCAAACGCAAGGTTCTGTCCCTGCGGAACAAGCTGAACGGAGCGAACTTTTCTGTCCCCCACATAGAGCCGGAAAGTTACATCGTACAAAGGCAGGACATCCTCAATGGTATAAATATCCTCCGACCGCTTTTCCGTAATATAGTGAAGCACATGAAGGATATCGCGGTCTTCGCTTTCCTGCCGGTTCAGGGAAGTAATCACGGTGGACGGTCCATTGTGCGACACCAGCTTGTGCGGGAGCAAAAGCGCAATGGCATCCTTCATAATCTGTTTGCACCAGTTTGCGCAGTTTTTGCGGTATATGCGGAAAACCGGATGGGCAAAGTAAATCACATTGCCTTTTCTGGTTGCCGCCGCATAGCCCTTTCTGCCGGAAGAAGGCGCATGCTGGTGGGAACAGAACGTGTTTCCTTCGCGGTTAAAGTAAGGCTGGATGCTGTCCATCAGCACTTCGGCGTCCCTGACCCTCGTCTCCGCTGCCCGCAGGTACATTACATATTCTTCGCGGTTCAGGTCTTTGCCGATTATGTCATTCGGCAGTATGAAGTCCCTGTAATACGGCGACTCCTTTATATAGGACACTCCATAGATACTGTCCGAACCGTTTTTTGTATCCAGGCAGGAATGGTACGTACCGATAACTTTTCCGCCCTTTGCAATATAGTCTTTCAGCTTCTCCTCCACGTCCCTGCGGAAAAGGATGTCGTCCGGGAGAATAATCAGCGAGTACTTCTCCATCGGCGTTGTCCTGTCAATAATATCAAACTGGTAGGAAAGCTCCTGCAACATGCGAACCGCCCCGACAAGCGCCGGCGGAAGCCCCAGATCGTGCTCTTCCTCCGTATAAAATTCCTCGGGCGTTAAAACAGCAATCTCTGCTTTGGGAACTGCTCCCCTGCAATACGGTTCTTTCGC
>JAAYWU010000228.1 GCA_012516295.1 Clostridiales bacterium
ACATAGGGATGCGAAAAATTTTGTCATAAAAAATGGGAAGCAGCAACAATATAGCGCTCTTTCTATGGATAGCCTTCGCATATATTGTGGAAATATGCAAGCTTAAAACCCGTAATAAACAAGTAATGCGGAACAAATGCCAAACACGACCGTTACCAGCGCGAACACCCTGCAGATTTTGATTTCACTCCAGCCGCAAAGCTCAAAATGATGATGGATCGGGCTCATTTTAAACAGCCTTTTTCCATGTGTGGCCTTAAAATACGAAACCTGCAAAACAACGGAGAGTATTTCGCAGATATAAACGATACCAAGGGGCAAAATCAAAATCGGCAGGTTCAGGCCAAAGCCCAGCGCGCAGACAATACCGCCCAAAAACAGCGAGCCCGTATCGCCCATAAATACCTTTGCCGGATTAAAATTCCAGATTAAGAAACCAAGGCAGCCGCCCGCAGACGCCGCTGCGAAGATACTCAAAGCGTTCACGCCCATCATGCCGGAAAGCAGCATAAAGAACAAACATACAAAAAACGTTACCGTCGCGTTCAGGCCGTCGATTCCATCCGTAAAATTGACGGCGTTCACCATTCCGACAATGCCGAAAAACGCAATAATCCAGTACCAGATGCCAAGGTTCACGCTGCCCCAGAAGGGAATCAGCGTTACGGCAGTATCCCCTGCAAGATACAGCGAATAGAGATACGCCGCCGCAATCAAAAATTGCAGGACCAGTTTCTGCCGTACATTTAAGCCCAGGTTGCGCTTTTTCACGACCTTTATGTAATCGTCGAAAAAGCCAACCGCGCCGAAGCCGACCGCCATTAACAGACCGCCGAATATCTTCGTGCGCATCAGCATAGCAAGCGAATTTTGCTTTGTATACGTATAATACATAGGCACGCAAAGAATGATCGCCACCGCAATCCCGATGATAAACATAAAGCCGCCCATGGTTGGTGTTCCGTTCTTTTTACTGTGCCATTTGGGGCCTACTTCTCGAATCGTCTGTCCAAAATTGATTTTGTGAAGGAAGGGCACCATCCACTTCCCGATAATTGCGGTAATTGCGAAAGAAAGCACGGCCGCTAACGCAGTCCAAAACAAATTCATAATGTTCTAATTCCACCTTTAGTTATTGTTGTCCGCCAAACCGAAACGGACTTGTTTTTTTATTATATCATATTCTTTCAAGCATTTCTCTTTCAAAATGAATGTTGTTTAACGCGTCAAGCACATCTGCAAAAGGGATTCCCGCAGTAATAGCCGCAACGGAAGCCGCAAGGGCGTCGCCGACCGGTTCAAGCGTCGGCGACGAAAGCCGCGCCCGGCCGATAACCCCCACGCCGATGATTTCAAACGCGGCAAGCCCTTCCGGTGTTTTCCGAATATTTCTGGCGGTAAAATCCGCGTTATCGCTGGAAACGGAATACGTAATCGGATGGTACTCAGCCACTTCCGGCCGGGCGGACAAGCTGTATTCCGCCACACAGGCCGTAAAGCCGGAAGCGGAAGGAAGGTCATCCGCTCCGCAAAGAAGCAGTACTGCCGGCTGGGTGTTTTCCGCGGCAGGTTCTCCGACGGGCTGCGCGATGTAATTCTCCCTTCCGCAGAACACCAGAATTGCATTCAGTATGGATAAAGTATTCCCCTTTTTATCGCTTACAGCAATCCGTTTTTTGACAGAATGAAGGTTTTCCACGCGGCCATCTCCTTTATCCTTTACTCAACCTGGTTCGGCTCAATAAACCCAACCACGATTACCGTACCCGGCGGTACTTTGGTTCCCGCGGCAATGCTCTGCGAGTTAGAAACCGGATTCGTTCCGGTCAGCGCCGCACCGGTAATACTGATATTCAGCCCGGCGTTTGCCGCCGCCTTATTTGCCGCTGCAAGCGACATTCCGGTGAGTTTTGGAACCGTCCCCGTTGTATCCGAGCTTTTCTCGTCTGTAAAGAGTACCATTGTGCCGGTTTGCGGTATGGCTTTAC
>JAAYWU010000229.1 GCA_012516295.1 Clostridiales bacterium
CCTGTATCAGCTGGATATTTACGTCAATAATCTTGCAAAGCGGAAAGGGTCGGACAAAAAGTACTTCATTTCGGACAAGCTCGGCCTGAACCTTATCGGCGACGGCCTTGGCGACATGATCTCCGCTTTAATCGGCGGCCCGGCGGGCACCAACTACGGCGAGAATCTGAGCACCATGGCCATTACGAATAACTTTTCCACGCCCATGCTGATTACAGCTGCGATTATCACCATGATTATTTCCTGCTTTACACCGCTGACCGCAGCGGTCTACTCCATACCGAACGCGGTAATCGGCGGCATTTCCATTTACCTGTTCGGCGTTATCGCTTCGCAGGGCATTACGATTATGATCAGTAAGAAAGTCGATATGTTCGATTCACGCAACCTCGCGGTTATCGCTACGGTTTTGATTATCGGCATCGGCGGCAGCTTTGCGTTTTCCGACGGAATGCTCCCCATGTTCGGCGCAAAATTCCCGGCGATTGCGACAGCGGCGATTTTCGGTATTCTCTTGAACCTGCTTTTGAATATCGGCAGGCCGAAGCCCGAGGCACAGTCCGCAGACTAACAATAAAATGTTTCCAGGGCGCCCGTTTTAAAGGGCGCCCTTTTTCTATTTATGTTTGTGAAACTCCTTTTTATTACTCCGGAAAAGAAAGAAGAAAGTGAACAATTTAAAAAAAAATAAACAATTGCACAAATGTGACAAATGGAGCAGCAATGTAGAAATTGTTCGAAATGTGAGGAATATTGAAGGGAAACGGGAGCTTCGTTTTGGTATTGGTTACAAATCTTTGGTAGATTACGCCAAAGCTTCCCGTTGAATCTTTAGTGAATATAACGGCGTTCTTCTATTGCATAAAGAGAACAATCTGCTATAATTAACTTACAAATTTTTACAGATAAAAAAGGGGGAAGGACAGCTTGAAAATTCGGAACTATCTCATCTCTTTATTGGCTGCCTTTTCCATTGTTCCCGTGCTTGCGGTTATGATATCGAACATCTCGCTCTTTCAGAGTAAAACGGCGGAGCTTTTGCAGAAAAATGCCGAAAGCGAAGCCACGCAGGCGGCGGATATTGTCGACCAGTTTTTTGCGCAGAGAAAGTCGTCGCTGGAGGTTACGGCGGATCTTCCGGGAGTGAAAGAGCTTTTGGTTTTCTCGAATGAGGGAAGGCCGGAAAGTGAGCTTGAGCCATACCGTAAAATGGCGATTAACATATTGAAAACAATGACGTCCAAGCAGACGGCGATCCGCGATGGAAATTCCCGGGGAAATTATGTGAGGCGGTCATGTCTGGTGAACCGGGAAAACATCGTCATTGCTTCCGACGACAGCGAAATTATGGGCACGCGTTCCACAATCGGCGAAAATATGCGCGCGCTTTCGGCGGATAAAATGTATATATCCAATATTATGAAGAATCCGATTTTTTTAGAGGGGCATAAATATTTCGAAGTCGCCGTGCCGATTTTTTCCGGAAGCAATTACGAAGGATTCATCCAATCCACCATTGATATGACGTATTTTGATCAGATCTGCCGCCGTGCGTTTATGGAAACCGGTCGGACCCTTATTGTCGACCCCATGGGGAATATTGCGAGCGAACAGTTTACGGATGGTGACGGAAACACGCTCGACAATATCAAATGTATGAACGGGAACAGCGATTTTTACCAGCAGCTTCAAAAGATGGATTTGGAGAAACATCCGAGCGGCGCGATTTTTTACAGCGCCAACGGGGAAAACAAATGCGGATATTACTCCAGTGTGGCGGGGGACCGCTGGATTGTTGTCAGCGCGGTTAAACAGGAGGAGCTTCTGCATCCCGTCCGGCGCATAATTAACATTTACATAATCCTGCTGTTGATTTTTATTATTCTGATGATCGGCATTTCCTGTTTAGCGGCCAACCGTTTTTTAAACCCGATCCGGGATATGTCCGCCGCGTTTGTAAAGGTGGAACAAGGGGATTATCAGACCCAGCTTTCCGGCAAATATAAAGGAGAATTCGCCGAAATGGCGTCGTCGTTTAATCATTTGATTGAAAAAATTAAGGAGGATACCGATGTGTTAAAGCGGAATGAGACACGTTACGCGCTGATTATGGAAGAGACGAATCAGGTGGTTTTTGAGTGGGATATTCTTCTCAATCAAATCTACCACACGGTTTACTGGACCAATAAATTCGGATTCTCCGCCGTGGAGGAGCATCCGGATTCGGAGGTTCCGAAATTCCACCAGGTTCATCCGGACGACCAGGTCATTATGGATGACCTGTTCCGTTCCATTCTTCAGTCGAAGCAGCCCGGGCCGGTTGACGTGCGCATGCGAGACATCAGCGGCAAGTACATTTGGTGCACGGTGAATGTGAAGGCGCTGTACGACAAGGAGAATAAACCGTACCGGGCAATCGGGCTTATTACCGATACGGACCGGCAGAAGAAGAAAATCCATCAGCTTGAAAATAAATCCCAGAGGGATTTATTGACGCAGCTCTATAATAAGTTAACCACGGAATCGATGATCAAGAAGCATTTGAAGGATAGCTCACGGAA
>JAAYWU010000230.1 GCA_012516295.1 Clostridiales bacterium
GAATGAAAAAGTGAAAAACCGTGAAATGAAAAAGCTTTACCTCTGTATTGTGAATGGCAGGATGGAAAAGAGCGAGGACACTTTAGAAGCCTTCCTGGAAAAGAATGAAAGTCAAAATCGTGTTTATATATCCAAGAAAGCGTCCAGAGGGACAAAAACGCTCCGTACCCGCTACCGCGTATTGGACGAGAGGGCCGGCTTCAGCCTTCTGGAAGTCGAACTGCTGACAGGCCGGACCCATCAAATCCGCGCGCACCTGGCGTCCATCGGCCATCCGATTGCCGGGGACGGAAAATACGGAACGAACGCATTGAACAAGAAAACCGGTTTCCCTTATCAGGCTCTGTATTCCTACCGGCTGAAATTTACCTTCTCAAGCGACGCCGGTATTTTAAACTACCTGAACAATCGAAAGTATGAAGCAAAAGAAATCTGGTTTTTAAAAGATTTTTACAATTGGAAATAGCAAAGGCCGGCGCATTGCGCCGGCCTTTTATCAGCTGTTTTTATCAAACTGATGGAACGTTTTCAGGTTCCCCGTTTTTTTGCTGCGCTTTTCCAGTTCTGCTTTTACATCCTCAAGGCGGATTCCCTGGTTGACCATTAAAACAGTCAGATGATAAAGCAGATCGGAAATTTCGAGTACGGTTTCGGCATTGTCGCCGTTTTTTGCCGCGATGATTACTTCACTGCACTCTTCCCCGCATTTTTTTAAAATTTTATCAATTCCTTTTTCAAACAGATAGCCGGTATAAGAACCCTCCTGGTGACTCTCTTTCCTGCTCTGCACGGTTTTGTATAGTTCCTGCCAAACATTATTCACCGGAATCCCTCCAAATCTCATGAAAGAAGCAACTGTGCGCACCCGTATGGCAGGCGGCGCCAGTTTGCTTTACAATTACCAAAAGTGTGTCATTATCGCAGTCGCCGTAAATTCGGACGACTTTCTGCAAATGCCCGGAAGTGGCGCCTTTATTCCAAAGCTCCTGCCTTGAACGGCTGTAAAACCAGGTATATCCGGTTTCAAATGTTTTTCGCATGGATTCACGGTTCATATAGGCCAGCATTAAAACCTCATTCGTTTCAAATTCCTGTATGATGGCCGGAATCAGCTCCGATTTTTCAAAAAACCTATCTATAAAGGCTTTTGACTTTACATCTATTTCCGTTTTCATGTTCAGCCCCCACATAAGCGGATCGCGGCTTGCAAATCCAGATCGCCGGTATAAACTGCTTTTCCGCAAATAGTGCCATAAAGGCCCAAATTCCGCAAATTTGCGATGTCTTCAAGGTTTCCGACGCCACCGCTTGCGATAATATTGCAAGTTACGGCACGGTTCAACGCATCCAGCATTTCAAGGTTCGGTCCGGAAAGGGTTCCGTCCCGGCTTATATCTGTAAAGATGATATACTTTGCACCGATTCGTTCCATCTGCTTCGCCAGTTCGATGTAATCGACATCCGAAGTTTCCGTCCAGCCCTGCGCGGCAACTTTCCCGTTTCGCGCGTCAATTCCAACGGCGATTTTTTCTCCATACTGAAGAACCGCTCCCTTCACAAGCGCGGGATTATTTAACGCGGCGGAACCCAAAATCACCCGCGAAACCCCATTGTCAATATAATGGCTGATCGTCTCTCGGCTTCGTATGCCCCCGCCAACCTCGACCTTCAAGCCGCTATTTTTCACGACTTTGAAAATCAGCTCGGAATTCACCGGCTCCGCCGCTTTCGCACCGTCTAAATCGACCATATGGAGCCATTGGGCCCCGGCGGCACGAAAGCTATCCGCGGTCTTTTCGGCATCCGCAGCAACCTTATGCGCGGTTGCATAATCTCCTTTTACAAGGCGTACACATTCGCCGCCTTTAATATCGATGGCAGGTAAAAGAATCATTGGAACCTCCTGAAATTATGAAAGGCAGCCCTTCGTAGACAGCGTGCCGGCGCCTGTCTGGGTAACCGCCAGCCGCAAAGCATGGGCAACCGCTTTCATTAAGGCTTCGATTTCATGGTGCGCATTCGCGCCGTATTCCACCCGGGTGTGCAGCGTAATTCCGGCATTCATTGCAAAGGCGCGCAGAAATTCCTCCGTCAGGCAGGTATCGAACTCGCCAACGCGTTCCTGCTGAAAATCCGCCTGAAAAACAAGAAACGGCCTGCCGCTGATATCTACTGCGGCAAAAGCGAGCGCTTCATCCATGGGGATAAAAAAAGAACCGAAGCGGGCAATGCCGGAACGGTCTCCAAGCGCTTGTGCAAAAGCTTTCCCCAGCACAATCCCCACATCCTCAAC
>JAAYWU010000018.1 GCA_012516295.1 Clostridiales bacterium
ATATTTACGGCCTTTCGGAAATTGCCGGTCCGGGCGTTGCAAGCGAATGCGTAATGCAGCACGGAATGCACATTAACGAGGATATGTTCTACCCCGAAGTAATCAACCCCGAAACAGGCGAACCGGTTCCGGACGGCGAATACGGCGAACTGGTATTTACCTGCATCGGCAAGGAAGCGCTGCCGCTCTTGCGCTACCGCACAAAAGACATCTGCTGCCTGAACCACTCTGTCTGCGAGTGCGGGCGCACCTTTGTACGCATGGAAAAGCCGCGCGGAAGAACGGACGACATGCTGATCATCCGCGGCATAAACGTATTCCCCTCCCAGATTGAAAGCGTTCTCCTAAGCCTCGGCATGGCCCCGAATTACCAGCTTGTCATCGACCGCGTCAATAATCTTGACACAATGGAAGTACAGGTTGAAATAAACGAGGAGATGTTCTCCGATACGGTCCGCGACCTTGAGGATATGAGCCGCAAGATTTCGAACGCATTGCAATCCACGCTCAACGTGGTCGCAAAAGTACGGCTGCTGGAGCCCAAATCCATCCCCCGCACCGACGGCAAGGCGAAAAGGGTCATTGATAACCGGAAGGTTTGAGGCTTATAATAGAACAAAGAAACAATAGGGAGGAATTGCCATGCAAATTCAGCAGCTTTCCATATTTGTCGAAAATAAATCGGGCCGCCTTGCGGAAATCACCGAGGTTCTTGCGGCAGCGGGCATTGATATCCGCGCGATATCGGTTGCGGATACCAGCGATTTCGGAATTCTGCGCCTGATTGTAAACAAACCCGACGAAGCGGTTGCCGCGCTGAAAAAGGCGGGGCTTACCGTTTCCCTCACCAATGTGATTGCGATGGGCATAGACGATGTTCCGGGCGCATTTTCCAAAGCCATGCGGATTCTCGCGGACATCGGGATTGACGTGGAATATATGTATGCCTTTATCAGCCGCAAAAGCGGCAAAGCGTATGTTATCCTTCGCGTAAAAGACAGTAAAAAAGCGGTGGATGCCCTTTCTTCAAACGGAATCCAGATTTTAACCGCCGAAGAGTTTTACGGCATGTAATCGAACAAAAAAGAAGCTTCAGCCCGCGGGCTGGAGCTTCTTTTTTATATCGTTTTATTCCTTTCCTGCGCGAATAAAATCCACACCGGTGTTATACGGATGGAAAACAATACCGGAAACGCCCTTTGCGGAGGCATAGTAGTGTTTTTGATAATATAAAGGATAAAAGACGCCGAGCTCGTTCAAGTACTTCTCAGCGGCTGCAAAAGCGGCGGCTGAACCGCTTCCCCCGCTCTTTTCCGCATCCGCAAGCATCGCATCGTAAGTCGAATCGCTTAAGCCGGCCGGGTTCTCTTTGGCGCCGCTCTTAAAGATGGACAGCACCGCCAGCGGGCCCTCGCTGCTGGGGCAAATCGGGCACAGCGCACTCTGATAATTGCCGGACGTAATCCGCGCCGTAAGCTGCGCTTCGTCGAGCGGTTCCATGTTGAAATAGTTGTTGAATTTTGTGTTCCATGCGGCGATCATATCATTCAGCATTAATTTGACATTCGGATCATTCGGACAAAGGATGCTGATGCTCTTTACATCCGGTTTGGAAAGCTGGCTGATGCCTGTATTCCACAACGCCGCAGCGTTACTGCTTTGCTTCAAATAGAAAGAACCGCTTCCGACTAAACTGCGGTAATTTTTCCCGAGCAAGGTTGTAGACGGGGGGATGATATCTTCGGCGGGATTTGTGCTCTGCGGAAGATGCTTTAAAATCTTGCTCCGGTCAAACGCTTGCAAAAACGCGCACCGGATATTCTTATTTTTCATAATATCCGATTGCATATTAAAGCATAGGCCCCAGGTTGTGTCCTCAAAGGATGTAATGGTACAACCGGCCGCCTTGGCCGCCTCCACCTGAGAGGAAGAAATGGCAATCGCATCTACTGTGCCGTCTTTCAATGCGGCAACCGGGTCGGAAATGGTATTCTCTTTATTGGCTATTGTAAACTTTATGTTGGATGGCAGCGGTTTTATACTCCCCGTATAACTACTGGAGCGAACCAGATTCAAATAATTCCCGTGATCCCAGCCGTATTTCCCATCGATTTCAAACGGCCCGTTTCCGAGCAGATACCGGTTTTCCAGCCCATAGCGGCCGGATGTGCTTTGAAAGAACTTCTGATTACAGGGCATAAAAACCGCGGAGGCTGTAATCGCCGGAAAATTCGGATAAGAATACTTCAGCCGCACAACCAGCGTGTGGTCGTCCGCCGCCGTCACGCCAAGGCGGTCCGGCGAAAGCGTTCCGTCATTGACTTCCTTTGCATTTTGAATGCAAAACATCCGGGAACAAGTGGTGGAGCCGGTCTGCGGCGAAAGAGCGCGCTGAAACGCATATACAAAATCATGGGCAGTCACAGGCGTTTTTCCGTCCGACCATTTTGCGTTGCTGCGCAAAGTGAACGTAAAAACGGTGTCATTGTCACTACTCACCCATTTTTCCGCAACACCGGGATAGGGCTGGTTGTTCTCATCAAGGCGCACAAGCCCCTCGAACAGCGCTTCCACCGCAATGATGGACGATTTGTCCGCGGCAATCTGCGGGTCGAGCGTTTTTGGCTCCGCCGACAGGAAATAGTTAATCTTTTTATTGGCGTTCCTGGGCGATTTCCTGCCGCACGCGGAAAATGAAAACAGTATAAAAAGGCAGAGAAACCCTGCCGTTAATCGTTTTAGCATTTCATATTCACCCCTAGGTTTTTCGGGATAGAATTATCTTATCATTTTTCCGTACCCAATGCAATGAGGTTAACATAAATGTTATTTATTCCTCTTTTTAATATTAAAAAATACTAAATTTTACAATTATTATTGATAAAAAATATTCAAAATGCTGTATTCCAAATTATAAAAT
>JAAYWU010000231.1 GCA_012516295.1 Clostridiales bacterium
ACAGAACAGCCAGGCCATAACCTATCTCCTTTCGGTTGACCACGCCGCAGACGCCTGCCACAAGCGCCAGCACCATTGCAATCGCCGTCCATGTCTGGTTGGAAAACCCGGTGAACCCCATGCTGACCAGCCACACGATGATATTGGCAATCGCGGCAACGGTCACCCATCCGAAATAAAGGCTGAACGGCAGTTTTACGAAAATCCATTCTTTCCCTGAAAATTCCTTTTTATCAAGCCGCGACCCGATCACCGCCAGGCCGGCAAGCAGCGCAAGCAAAAACAGGACGGAAAGGAAAATCATCCGGTAATGCCATGCAAAAAGCCCCGCAACATTGGCCAAAGAAGTTGCAGCGAAAAGATATCCGATTTCCATTATGTAATCGTCCCTCGTATCTTCACTTCCGTTAAAAACGCCGAATTGGTAAAGCACAAACAGCGCCAGCAAAAAATAGATGACCCCCCAAATCGAAAATGTGCAGGAAGCCGGGGTAAAAAGATTGGGATAGGCTTCGGATACTTCCCCCGTGGTAACTCCGTTCAACGGGAGAAGGTTTGCGAGGATATTGATAATAACCAGAAAAACAAATGCGGCCGTATTCAGAATTTTTAAGCCGGCCGGCCCTTTCATGTCTGCCATGAATATCACCCCCGCATAGTATATGAGAATTCATCGGATAAAATAATAAAAAGCAATAAAGATATACCCAATTTGTCATTTTTGCTAAAATTTAATTGACCGATTTTGATTGTTTATTTGGCTGAATATGATTGACTTTGGTTGAAATTGAGTGTATTATAAAATCAAAGGAGAGGATAACGTTGTTGACAGAAGAAAGATACGCCGCCATCCTGAAAATAGTGGAAGAAAAAAGGGCTGTTACCGTATCGGAGCTGACAGAAGCGCTTAACAGTTCCGAATCCACCATCCGCAGGGATTTGGCTGCGCTCGACCATATCGGGAAGTTAAATAAGGTCCACGGCGGTGCGACCGCAATCGACGTTTTCTACAGCACAAAGGACGACGACGTTTCCATCCGCCAGTCCCGCAATACAGAGCAGAAAAACGCCATCGGGAGATACGCGGCCTCTCTCATTCAGGAAAATGACTTTGTTTATATCGACGCGGGCACGACAACGGAAGCGCTCATCAATTACATAACGGAAAAAAACGCGGTTTACGTAACAAACGGTGCGGCCCTTGCGAAAAAACTGGCGCAGAAGGGCTGCAAGGTCTTCATCCTCGGCGGGGAGCTGAAAGTGGCAACGGACGCAGTTGTGGGCAACGAAGCGATTGCCAGCCTTCAAAAGTATAACTTTACAAAGGGCTTTTTCGGAACAAACGGCATCAGTACAAAAAGCGGCTATACCACGCCGGATGTGAGCGAAGCGCTAGTAAAAACCGAGGCGCTTTCGAAATGCAGTAAAAAATACATTCTGGCGGACCCAAGCAAATTCAACAGCATTTCCCCCATCACTTTCGCAAGCCTTGCCTCGGCTGCAATCATTACAACGGTGTTGGAAGACCAGCAGTACAAAAATTACACGACCGTATTGGAGACTGATAAATCATGATTTACACGGTAACCTTCAATCCGTCCCTTGACTACATCGTGAAAGTGGATTCCTTCCGGCCGGGGGAGGTTAACCGCACCTGCTCGGAAAAAATACTTCCCGGCGGAAAAGGAATCAACGTATCCATCGTATTGAAAAATCTTGGCATCCAAAGCGTTGCCATGGGCTTTATTGCGGGCTTTACCGGGGACGAAATCCAAAAGCGCCTGAACAGCTTCGGCTGTGAATCGGATTTTATCCGCCTCCAAAGCGGCTTGTCGCGAATCAACGTGAAGCTGAAATCAAACGAAGAGAGTGAAATCAACGGGCGGGGGCCCCGGATAAGCGAAACAGACATAGAAAAACTGTTTGACCGGATTGACCG
>JAAYWU010000232.1 GCA_012516295.1 Clostridiales bacterium
ATCAATGTGCATGGAGCCCTTAAATTCTTTCGCCGTAGCGTTATTCTTAGTGGGAAGCTGATTCATGACCATGTCGTACGAACCGACCGCACGGTCCGTAATCACTTCGGTGCAGGTCTTTTCTAACGCCTGCATATATTTGCCGTTCCCCATCATCATCATTTTCAGGTCACGGGCAAAATACGTTTTTGCGGCAAATCCGCAAATGATGAGCAATACCGCACAGCATGCCGCAATAATCACGATTTTCTTCGATTTCGCGGAAGGCTGCCCACGCTGTGGAAACGCCTCCTGCGCATGCTGCGCTCCGGTGTTTTCTTCCTCCTGGGCTTGCACCGGAGTCCCGTTTTCAAAACCTTCTTTACTGTCCGCAACGGCGGGCTGGTTTTCAGACAAATTCTCAATCGGTTCCCCGCACTGGGAGCAAATCGTCTGGCCATCCTCCATTTCGGCACCGCACTTTTTGCAAGTTGCCATTTCTAATCTCCTATTCCTGTTTATTTTGCATAATTGCTTAGCGATAGTATTATATTTGAGTTTAAAAACTTTGTCAAATATTATCAATAAAAAAGGAAAAATTTAGTTTCGGAGAATCGAAAGAATATCGTCCGCGTTTTGTTTGGTTACCGTACGATAGGGTACCCAAACGTAGTGCCCGTCCTGCAAATTGACCGTTTTCGCCGGGTCTTCGCCGGTAGCAAAAGCATAGGAAAGGTCGAAAACCGCTTTGGCCTGTCCCCGCGCGTCATTATAAACCGTTCCGAACATACTGCCATCTTTTATGGCGTTTACGCCGCCCTCCGTGGCGTCTATGCCCACGACAAGCGGTTTTACCTTCCGTTTGCTTTCTTTAATGGCATCAATCGCGCCAAGGGCCATATCGTCGTTGTTACAGAACACGACTTCGATGCGGTCCCCGTATTTCGTAAGCCACTGGTTCATTTTTGCCGTCCCCTGTGCGCGCTGCCAGTTTGCAATTTCGTCGGCAAGCTTTTCCACCTTGATGCCCGCCCCGGTGACCGCCTTAATGGAATATTCCGTACGCAGCAGGGCGTCCTGATGCTCCTGTTCGCCTTCCAGCATCACATACTGGATTTTCCCGTCGCCGTTGCGGTCAATGGAAGCCGGATCCTTCGCGTAGGCCTGCGCAATGATTTCGCCCTGAAGCCGCCCGGACTGCGCCGCGTCCGCGCCGACATAATATGCGCGGTCCCACAGCCGGATATCCTCTTCGACGGGTTCGCGGTTAAAGAAAATCACCGGAATGTCTGCCGCTTTGACTTTGTTGACGATCACCGCGGCGGACGTGCGGTCCACTTCGTTCACACAGATTACGTCGTAATGACGGGAAATGAAGCTGTCCACCTGATCGTTTTGCAGCGCCTGGCTGGACTGTCCGTCAACCACATTCACAACGATCTTCTTGCCGGACTTGGCTTCCATCTGCTTTGCAATTTTTTCAAGGTTATTGCAAAGGCTCGCCACAAAAGTGTCATCCTTGCGGTAAAGCGTAACGCCGATTTTAATTGTATCCACCTTTCCCTTTCCGCCGGAAGAGCTGCAGGCACCCAGCGGAAGAAGGAGAAACACCGCGGCAAATACTGCTGACAAGACTCTTTTCATAGGAACCCTCCTCTTATCTTGAAAACGGGAAAAGCAACCTCTGGTTTTCCGAGCTGTACATATTTTCCTGGTTTATCACCGCAAAATTAATGCTGGGATCGTGCGTATCCGGCTTTTTATTGATTTTATCGACCGCGGTCTGAATACTGAGGTACCCCAGATTGTACTCGTTTTCCACGCCGACCGAATGGATAATCCGGCTGTCCAGAAGGGAGACAATCGTATTCGTTCTCCCCATTCCGAAAATGCGCACTTTGGCGGAGCCGGATTTTAATAAGTCCTGTTCCGCTTTGGCCACCGCTTCCAGCGTGGAGGCATCCAGCGCGATAACGGTGTCCGCCGCACTGCTCAGAAGCATCCCCTTTGCCGTATCGTACGCCTGCTGGCTTCCGTTGGGAATATCCCAGTACTCAATTTTGTTTTTGCCCGTACCGAGTATTTTCATCACGCCGGCGTAACGCTGGCGGATGCTGCTGCAATCCATACTGTTGCGCAGAATGGCAACCCGGAGCGGGCTTTTTCCGTCCCCGGCAGCCGCCTGCGCAAGGGTGCTGCCAAGCTTTTCGTTGTCGCAGGAGATGAGCGGCAGGTTCGGAATCGATTCCACCGTGGACTGCATGGCGACAACCGGAACGCTTTTCATCGCTTCCCTTACGGGCCGCTCTAAGTCCTTCGAATTCACGGGCGAGATGACAACCGCGTCCGCGCCGTTGCGGATTTCCCGCTTCAAAAGGGAAACCTGCTCCTCGGCGTTGTTTTCCTTTTGAAGCGTAATAAAACTGATTTCCGCGTTCAAATCCTTCGCCGCCTGCTCCATTCCCTGCCGGATGGACGTGCTGCTTGCCGCGCTGCTGCTTCGGCAGATCACCGAAATTTCGTAAGGGCTGACGATTTTCTTGCCGAAATACCGCTCCCGGTTCAACAGAACGAAAGAGCTGATGAACGCGAAAAGAATCAAGAAAAACACCAGAATCCTTTTTCGGGTCATTTGGCGCCGCCTCCTTCGTCCAGCTCTTCCAGCGTTTTCAGCGGAAGGTGGATTCTTGCGGTTGTTCCTTCGTCCGGTTCGCTGTAAATCGCAAGGCCGTAATCCTTCCCGAAATAAAGCTGAATGCGTTCCTGTACATTCTTCAGTCCGATTCCGGAGCCTTTTCCGCGCGCACGCGGGGCCTCTTCCGTTAAAAGCGCGTCCGCCTGCTCCTGGGGCATGCCGAGGCCGTTGTCGATAATATCGATGTACAGGCTGTCCTCCTTCCGGTAGGCATGAATTTTTATTTCTCCGTCCCCGCTCATAAACTCCATGCCATGGTAAATCGCGTTTTCCACAAGGGGCTGTACAATCAGCTTAATGGTTGCATATTGGAGCGTTTCCGGCTCCGCATCAATTTCATAGACGAATTTGTTCTTATAACGCATCTTCTGAATGGTCAGATAGTTGCGCACATGCTCCAGCTCATCCGCGACGGAAATGATATTCTTCCCCTTGGAAAGGCTGATGCGGAACAGCCGCGCCAGCGCCGTAACCATGGTGACCGCGCCGTCGTACCGCTCGTTTTCAATCATCCAGATGATGGAATCCAGCGTATTATAAAGAAAATGCGGATTAATCTGGGACTGGAGCGCGTCCAGCTCGCTTTTCCGCTTGGATTCCTGTTCCGCAACGATATCGTCCATGAGCTTGTGAAGCTGGTCCACCATGGAACGAATGGTCTTTCCAAGATGCTGGACTTCATAGGAACCGGAAATCGCGATATCCACGCTGCTCAGGTTCCCCTTGTCCAGGTCTTTCACCGAATGTTCCAGTTCCTTAATCGGGTTGGCGATGCGCGAAGAAAGGAACAGGTTCAGGAAAACCATCAGGAAAATCGAGAAGAAAATAAAGAACCACGCGAAAATGCGAAGTTGCTGGTAATTCGAGGCAATATCCTGCATAGATGTTACGGCGATGATTTTCCAGCCGGTATAGCCCACCGTTTTTACGGTCACCATCCGCCGCTGCCCCTGAAAGATTTCGCTGTGGCTGCCGTCGTCGTAATGCGCGGCAGCGATGTTGTTTTCCTGCATCAGATTGGAATAGATTAACTGCTGCCGCGGATGGTAAATCAGTTCCCCGTTCCGGTTGGTCAGGTAAATGTAACTGGATTCGCCCATATCCACGTTCTTGCAAATCTGCTCAATCCCGCTGAAATTCATGTCCACCAGCAGGACGCCGCGGGTGGTGGAGCCCGCATTGGTCAGCTCCACAGCGCGGCTGAGCGAAACCACCCAATGATATTTATTATCCGGGTCCACAAAAAGATTCTGAACATGGGGGGTGGAAAAATGGCTGTTTTCAATTTTCTGCGAAGCGTTCTGAAACCAGCTTTGGCCGGTTACCCCGGCGGACGGCTTCAGCTGCGCGAGCGGCTCGGCGGCGATGACCTTGCCGGTGCCGGAAAACACCCCGATGCTCACCAGCAAGTCGTGGTTCGTTTCATACAACAAGCTCATCGCATCGCCGATATTGTCGGTGGACAGATCCGCGTTCTTAATCACGCGGTAATACATGGAGTCGGAAATGCGCATCATATTGCGAAGATAGGTATCCAGATTCAGGTTCACCTGATTGACCATGTGCGTATTGTCTTCGGAAATCATCTTTTCGCTCAGCCCGATATACCGCAGGGACAGGGAAAACCCGACAATCAGCATTCCCACCACCGAAACCGCGGTAAAGGTAAGCGATATGGTAAACTGCAGGCTTCTTTTTTGCAGGAAATGTGTAATTTTATCCAGTATTTCTCTTGCTTTTTTCCGCAATAGCATCCCCTCCGTTCCGCAGGGCTGATTTCCCTGCCTTGCGAAGCCTACTGGTTCCTGTATTTTGAAGGTGACACGCCGAATTTCTTTTTAAAGACATAACTGAAATAATTCGGCTCCGTATAGCCGACCTTTCCTGCTATGATATAGGTTTTATCATCTGTCGTATTCAAAAGATTGACTGCTTCCTGCAAACGCACTTCCGTAAGGTACGCAACAAAGCTCATGCCGGTTTCGCGCTTGAAAACGGTTGAAAAATAAGTGGGACTTACATGGAGGAAGGAACACAGGCTTTCCACGGAAAGCTCCGGATTCTGGAAATTTTCCGCGATATACTGCTTCGCGTTCTGCGCCAGAACCCGGGTGGAGTTAATCCGCTCATGCTTTACCAGCATGCTGATCCGGATGCAGCATTCCGTGCACCACTGCTTCATTTCCGCGGGAGAGCGCAGGGCCGCGATCGTGTTTACATAATTGAAATTTTCCCCGAAGATTTCCTCTGTACTCAGCTCGTATGCATGCATCAGCTTCAACAAAGAGGTCACCATTTCCATCAGATAAATCTGGTACTGGTTCAAAGGCAGAAGCCGCCTTTCAAAACGCGCGAACAAGGCCCCGATTTTTTCCTTTATTTCCTCCTCCGAGCCCATCTTGATGGCATTGGAAATATCGCGCTCGTCGTGCTCGTCGAACTGGAGCTTCACGGATGTTTCCGGCTCCACGTCCGAAATATAGATTGCCTTGCCCGCGCCCATCACGGCGCAGTAGTCCATCGCATCCTGCGCTTCGCGGTAAGAATGCCGGATATCCGCCAGCGCGGAGCAGGGCGTCCCCACGCCGGAAACCATCTTCACGCCCATGACCAGCTCCGCGTATTTGCAGACCTCGTTCATGCCGCGGATCAGCGGGACAACGCCGGTTTCCGGGGAAAGCTCCGCAATAACCGCAACGCAGTCGGAATAAAGGAAGTCGGTAAAGGCGCAGTAATTCTCCAATATCTCATCCACCGTCCGCCGCAGCGAAATCGGAATCAGCTCCTCTTCGCGCAGAACAGCGCCTTCCAGGGGTGCGCGGTCCGCACGCACAACCGCGACCGCCCAGCCGCCCTCCGCGTCCAGGTTAATCTGGAACATCGGCGCCTGCGCCCGCATCCGCTCCTCCGAAATGCGGCCTTCGATCAGTCCCACCAGAAACTGCTCGCGCATAACCGGGAGGCTGTCCATATAGGCTTTCCGCAGCATTTCCACGTCGCGCCGCTCCGCAAACTCGCTGTCAAGCTGTTGCTTCATTTTTTTCAGCGTTTCCGTCAGCTCATTCGCGTTAATCGGCTTTAACACATATTCCGCCGCTTTGATTTTGATTGCCTTCTGTGCGTATTCGAAATCGTCAAAGCCGGAAAACAGAATCAGCTTCGTGGAGGGCATGGAATCCCGCAGGCGGCTCCCCAGCTCCAGCCCGTCCATGAACGGCATTTTAATATCCGTCATCACCACATCCGGGTGCAGGTGCTCGGCTTTTTCCAGCGCGTCCAGCCCGTTTTCGGCGTCGCCCACAACGGTATAGCCCAAACTTTCCCAGTCAATTTTCTTTATGATGCCCTCGCGTATCTCCTCTTCATCGTCCGCAAGAAGAATACGGTAAAGTCCCATAAATTTTTCACTCCAATTCGACCTCTGTTTGTTCGTATTGTATCATACTTATCCCCTCTTTATTGTTCGTAATAAAAAAGATTATTCTTTGCAAAAAACCCGCGCAGGAATCTGCGCAGGCTTTCTGCAAAAAATAGTGTAAAAAGGTGAATTATTTTTTTCTGTACTTGGAAAGATCGATTGCAACCGCAATTGCAATGATAATTCCCTTGATAATCTGCTGCCACATCGGGCTTACGTTGATAAACTGCAAGCCGTACTGAATGACAGTAAAAATCAGAACACCGGATATGATGCCGCCGATTTTTCCGACACCGCCGTTCAGGGAAACGCCGCCGACCACGCAGGCCGCAATGGCGTCCAGCTCGTACCCGTTGCCGTAATTATTCGTAGCGCCGGCGGTCCGGGCGGCTTCCAGCACGCCGCCGATCCCGTACAGGGCGGATGCGAGAATGAAGATTCCCATGATGGTGGCATACACGTTTACGCCGGAAACAATCGCCGCTTCGCGGTTGCCGCCGATTGCATAAACGTTTTTGCCGAATACCGTTTTATTCAGAACAAACCAGATAATCAGCGTGATAACCAATGCAATCGGGATGAGAATGGAAAATCCTCCGAAGAAGCCCTTAAAAAATTTGAACTGTCCCAGACTGGTAAAGTCGGAACGGATGCCGCCGATCGGCTGGGAATTGTTCGGGGGCAAATCAAAGTACCGCGAACACGCGCCGAATACGATAACCTGCGTTGCCAAGGTTGCAATGAACGGGTGCATGTCGAACTGTGCAACCAGAAAACCGTTCAGCACGCCGAACAGCAGGCAGACAACGACGGCAGCCAAAATGGCGTACAAAACCGGAATCTGCGGCAGGCCCGGAAAAAACCGGTTCGCATAGTCCGCCGTCTGCATCAGCGAGGTGGAAACAACCGCCGCCAGGCCGACCATGCGGCCCGCCGAAAGGTCGGTACCCGCAATCAAAAGGGTGAAGCAGATCCCCAACGCGATAATCAGCCTTGTGGAAGACTGCGTCATAATATCCAAGAGAACCCGAATCTGCATGAAACGGGGCTCAATAAAGATGATCACTATAACCAGCACGAGCAGCGCGAGGATAATCGCATAGTTCGTTAAAAAGGTTTTTATCGTTTTTTTGGAAATCACAACGTCGGTTCCGATGCGCTCCGCGTTCAAAATCTGCAGCACGCCGTAAACACCCAGGCACGCGCCGATTCCGACCAGAAACCACGGCATATCATACATTTTCTTCGAATACAGGAAAAATTCCAGGATAAGGCCCAATAACAAAAAGATTGAGCCGGAAATTATGTAAACCAGAGCGAATTTTTGTCTGGGGATAATTTTTTCTCCTTGCATATAAGCAGCCTCTCTTTCTATTCTGACTCTACTGGGTGAACTTTGTGGCGAGCTGCATGACTTTGATCTGATCCGCTTCTTCGCGGCTCAGGATGCCGGACACGCGTCCCTCGCACATAACCATAACCCGGTCGGATACACCCAATAGCTCCGGCATTTCGGACGAAATCATAATAATGGACTTCCCCTGTTTGACCAAATCCATCATAATCGTATAAATTTCGTACTTTGCGCCCACGTCGATGCCGCGCGTCGGTTCGTCCAGAATGAGGATATCGGGCTGCGTCAGCAGCCAGCGGGCGATGAGAACCTTCTGCTGGTTACCGCCCGAAAGGTTCTGCATCAGCGTTTCCAGCGAAGGGGTTTTTACGTTGAGCTGCCGGTTTGATTCTTCCGCCGCCTTCCGGCGTTTGCGCTTTTGCAGCACACCCTTTTTCGCGTATTGCTTCTGGCTGGCAATAACCGTGTTGTCAAGTACGGAAAGAATGCCGAAAACGCCGGTCGCGCGGCGTTCCTCCGTTAAAAGGGCAAGGCCGTGCTTTTTCGCGTCCTGAACGGATTTCACCTTAAAGACCTCGCCGTCCTTTTCCACTTCGCCCGATTCAACGGCGCGAAGCCCGAAAAGTGCTTCCACCAATTCGGTGCGCTGTGCGCCCACAAGGCCGCCGATGCCTAAAATTTCCCCCTTGTGCAGCTCGAAGCTGACGTGCTGGAAGGAGCGTTTAATCGGCGAACACAGGTCCTTAACCTTGAGTACGACCTCGTCGCCCGGGGTATGCGTCCGGGGCGGGAACCGGTTTGTCATATCACGGCCGACCATGCGGCTGATGATAAGGTCGGTGGTCAGCTCACCGGCAGGCCAGGTTCCCACGTACTGCCCGTCGCGCATGATGGTGACTTCGTCGGCAATCTTCAGAATTTCCTCCATTTTATGGGAGATATAAATGATTGCGCACCCCTTGCTCTTTAGCTGACGTATTATTTTAAACAGATGCTCCGTTTCATTATCCGTTAAGGAAGATGTCGGTTCATCCATAATAATAATCTTCGAATTGTAGCTGACCGCCTTCGCGATTTCCACCAGCTGCAGGTTGGAAGCCGACAGATTGCCGGCCAGCGTTTCCGGATTGATATCCAGTTCAATTTCCTTGAAAAGTTCCTTTGTCTTTCGGATCATGGCCTTTTTATCAACGGCGATTCCCCGCATGGGGAACCGGCCGAGCCAGATGTTTTCCATGACCGGCCTGAAACGAATCGGGTGAAGTTCCTGATGAATCATGGAAACGCCCAAATCAAGGGCCTGTTTGGAGCTGGTAATATTTTCACGCTTGCCGTCCAAAATAATCTCGCCGCTGTCTTCCTGATAAATGCCGAAAAGGCATTTCATCAGTGTGGATTTCCCGGCGCCGTTTTCCCCCATCAGCGCGTGCACACTGCCGCGGCGGACCTTTAAGCTGACGTTATCCAACGCTTTAACGCCGGGAAATACCTTTGTTATGTTATTCATTTCCAATACATATTCGCCCATACACCATACCCTCCTTTTGCTGAAATCAACGGGGAACGGAAAGCTTTCGCTTTCCCTTCCCCGCTGAACAGACACCGTCTGAATAACAATTCAGCAGGAAATCCGCGCGCTTATTTCTGGAATTGCTTGTAGTTTTCCGCTGTTACCTTTACATACGGAATCCAAACATATTTGCCGTCTTTCACTTCATAGCCGATTGTTTCCTTGTTAATTTCCTTGCCCTGTGCTGCGGCTACCGCGATATTAACCGTTGCTTTGCCCTGGTTTTCGCCGTCGTTCAGAACGGTTCCTAGCATGGAG
>JAAYWU010000019.1 GCA_012516295.1 Clostridiales bacterium
ACTGTAAACTGTGTAAAGAAGTTCACGGAAGCGGGTCCCTGCTCTGTCTTTTTCGGCAGCACTTTCTGATAATAGTAATAACCGTCGGCCGGATTCAGTACCCATGCGGGCTTGGAAGGGTCACCGTCCAGGTACTGCTTATCGATATTAAGGCCGTCCAGCACCTGCTGCTTTTGTTCATCCGTTAACGCAGCCTCATTATCCGACCCTTGGTTAATGTTGATTTTGCAGCGGATATACGCGTCGTGGTCCCCGATATTGCTAATCGTGGGGTCCTTTGCGATAACGTCCTTTGGCATAACATTATCAAATGTTAACCCCGACTCCACCGGATCTCCATTTTTTGTTTCCGTCAGTTTAATACGTACATCGCCCATCGTTACAATATTCGTTGCCGTACTCTTGTCGGTAAAATAAGCGAGCGTCGAGCCGACGGCCAATGCCCCCGCGACTATGACCGAGGTCACTATAATGGCTATTTTTTTGTTCATTCTCGTCCCTCCCAGGGAGCGCGGGGCAGACGCCCGCGCCGTTCAAAATCCGCCGTGCTTAGATGCCGTACGCATCATGGAATGCTGTTTTCGCAGCATCCAGGTCTGCTACATTTGCGCGCTGAACCATGTAACCGGTGGCCTTGATGTTAAAGCTCTTCATAAGCTTGGTAAGATCCGCAGCCTGGTTGCTCTGGCCAATCGCGTCTCTATCAATCGTAACTTTATTGAACAGAGGAGTTGTCTTCTGACCCGCAGCAAGAGGAACCTTGTAATAGAAAACGGTATTGGTGGCATCCTTTGCTACCCAATCCTGCGTGTTGAAGGCGATCTCTGCAAATTTGTCGATTGCCGCATAGGAGTTCGCTTCGCCGGTATATTCGAGCTTAATTGCTACCCATGCTGTGGAAGATTTCTGATCGTCGGGCTTATCCGGCGTTGTATCCGGCGTGGGTGTGGTCAAAACAGCCGGGTCTTTGTCAATAACCGTGCCCGCTGTAAAATTGGTCGCCATGGTGGAGCCCTTCACATGGCCGTCGGGAATCTTTTCCGGGTCTATCGAGAAGTTAACGTGGTCGAAAAGAGGCTCCTTTAATTCACCTGTAAGGCCGTTTGCTCCGCCGCCTACGGTGAAAACGTTGTTCGCCTCATTTGTTTTCGCTGTCATTAAAGCCATGGTACCTCCTACAGCAACCGCCGCCGTAAGAGCAAGAGATGTTAAACCGATTACAAGTTTCTTCTGCATTTTCATTATCCTCCTAATAATAATGGATTATTTATTAAGCTGAAAGCTCAGCTGACTGACAAAATCAAGAATGCCAGGTGCCATTGCCGTAAAGCAGCCCCCACGCTTCTTTCGAAACGCCGCCGACCGTTTGAATCGAATCAGCGATTACCTGAATCTCCACCGTTTTGCCGGCGGGGATTCCGTCCTTAATCCAGGCCGTTTTAATCAAAGCCTTTGTGGTTTCCCCGGGCTGCAGGACACCTTTATAGTAATAATAATCGCCATGCTGTTCCCAATTGGCCGTATTCAGATCCGGGTATTCCACTTGTACCGACTCCCCGGTCCCGTTTCCGTCCGCATCCCTGACAATCGGCACCAGCCTTACGCGGACGTAAACCGGAATCGCATTCGGCGTGGTCTTGTTGTCATTCGTAACGTAAACTTCCTTGGCGATCCGGTTGTTCCGGTCAAGGGTATAGTTCCCGTCCCCGGGTTCGCTGACTTCGATATTTGCGTCCCCTTTGGTAAACGTATTGGTCTTTGAACCGGTTTTCGCCAGCATATAGGCTGTTGTTCCGCCTACGGCGATCGCGGAAATGAGAATCAGCGCAATGGAAAGGGAAGAAATCTTCGAAGTGAATTTTTGAATACGAAATTTCATTGTTATCCCTCCTTGGACCGATTGTCAGCTTGGGTATCGCTTTCTTTGCGGCCGATTTTCATAAGCAGGCCGGGCAGGAAAGCGATGATGATTAAGCACACCAAAGCCGTTGTCGTTATAATCCGGCCCCTTGGGGTATTTACATAAGAGGTAAAAAATCCCATTCCCGGAATGAAAAACTGCGGTTTCCCAATCAGACGGGAGTAGGGCGTGGGCCCTGCGTCCGCATCTTTGTTGGCGTCACCCTTTGTGTAAAACAACTGGTTATCCGCGTCGATTTTTATTACACGGTGCGTAACAACCGTCGTATTGTCGCTCAGATAGAAGGTAATCGGATCGTTTACCTTCACACTTTGCGGGTCGGCCTTGCTCACATAAATGACGCTGCCGACAGGATACG
>JAAYWU010000233.1 GCA_012516295.1 Clostridiales bacterium
GCGAAACGCTGGCGATTCCTTTGGAAACCTCATTGCTTACATAATCAAAATGCGGAGTTGAACCGCGGATAACCGCGCCAAGGCAGATAACCGCGTCATATTTTCCCGATTTTGCCATTTTCTTTGCGGTAAGCGGAATTTCAAATGCGCCCGGAACCCAGGCGACTTCGATGTCTTCTTCCTTCGCGCCGTGGCGTTTCAAAGTGTCCAGCGCGCCGCTTAAAAGGCGGCTTGAAATAAACTCGTTAAACCGGGAAACGACGATTCCGAATTTCAGTTTTTCCGCCAGCAGTTGTCCTTCCATTACTCTCATGTTCACTCTCTCCTTTCATTCTTACGATGGGATATGGGAAAACAAATGCCCCATTTTTTCTTCTTTTGTTTTCAGGTAGAAAGCATCCTCTTCACTCGGAGCAATTTCAATCGGAACTCTTTCAATAATTTCCACTCCGAATCCGTCCAGTCCGTAAATTTTGCTTGGGTTATTTGTCAACAGGCGGATTTTCCGTGCGCCCAAATCCTGAAGAATCTGTGCGCCGATCCAGTATTCCCGCAGGTCGGCCGCAAAACCCAATTCCAGATTGGCTTCTACGGTGTCACGGCCTCTTTCCTGCAACTCGTACGCTTTCAGTTTATTGATAAGCCCGATTCCGCGCCCCTCCTGGCTCATATAAAGAAGGATCCCGCGCCCTTCTTTTTCGATTTGGCGCATCGCCGCCGCAAGCTGCTGTCCGCAGTCACAGCGCCGGGAGCCGAACACATCCCCTGTCAGGCATTCCGAATGCACCCTGCACAAAAGGTCTTCGCCGTCGCCAATGTCCCCTTTTACCAGGGCAACATGATGCTCTCCGGTTAAATCATTGACATAACCATGTATCTGAAAATCGCCGTAAGCGGTGGGCAATTTGGCGCTGGCCATATGGACAACATGCTTGTCATGCCGCCTGCAATAGTCTTGCAAATCATGAATCGTGATGAAAACGAGCCCGTGCTTCCGTGCAAATTCCCAAAGCTGGGGCGTACGCATCATATGCCCGTCCTCCGCCATCATTTCACAGCAAAGCCCGCATTCCCTCAGCCCCGCCAGCCGCATAAGGTCGACGGTCGCTTCCGTATGGCCGCCCCGCACCAGCACGCCGCCCCGCCTGGCAATGAGCGGGAACATATGCCCCGGCCTGCGGAAATCCTCGGGTTTGGCGTCAAGCTCAATACATTTCAGCGCTGTCAGCGACCGTTCCGCGGCGGAAATGCCGGTTGTTGTATCCACATGGTCAATGGAAACCGTAAAGGCGGTGGAATGGTTGTCTGTATTTTCCGCAACCATCTGCGTAAGCCCCAATTTATGGCCCAGCTTTCCATCCATTGGCATGCAAATCAGCCCTTTCGCATATGTTGCCATAAAATTCACGTTTTCGCAAGTTGCATATTGCGCCGCGCAAACCAGGTCGCCTTCGTTCTCCCGGTCTTTGTCGTCCGCGACAAGAATAATTTTTCCTGCGCGCAAAGCATCCAGCGCTTCCGGAATCGTGTGATAGTTCATTTTGATAACCTCCTTAAAATCCATGCTGCTGTAATAACTCCATGGTAATCCCGGCGGATTGGGAATTTCCCCGCAGCAGCTTTTCGGTGTACTTGGCAATCAGGTCACATTCCAGATTCACGGCGTCCCCGGGTTTCCTTTGGAGCAGGGTCGTTTCCTGCTGTGTATGGGGGATAACGCAAACCCGAAACAGCCGCCCGCCCGCCCGGGCCACCGTAAGGCTTACACCGTCCACCGCGATGGAACCTTTTTCTGCAACATACTTCAAAATATTTTCCGGCGCCGCTATGTCGATGGACACCGCGTTGTCTTCCCGCTTCATGGACCGGACCACGCCGATTCCGTCGACATGGCCGCTTACAATATGCCCGCCCAGCCGGTCACCCAGCCGCATAGCGCGTTCAAGGTTGACCCGTGCGCCCGGTAAAAAGCCCTGTGCGTTTGTCCGGCGTAGCGTTTCCGCCATAGCGTCTACGGTGAACCGGAGCGCATCGAAGGATATTACCGTAAGGCATACGCCGTTGACCGCGATGCTGTCCCCTATGTGCAAGCCATGAAGCACTTTTTCGGCCCGGATGGTGATTTGCGCGGACTGCGCCGATTTGTTCAGCTCCTCAACGGTTCCCGTTTCTTCAATCCATCCCGTGAACACGGCGCTCCCTCCCCTGCTCCAAGGTAGCCTTCGACCAGAATGTCGGGGCCAAAGAATTGCGTGCGC
>JAAYWU010000234.1 GCA_012516295.1 Clostridiales bacterium
CCGTATTGTTGCTTGGCTCGACCCGTTTTCCAATGCGAGCAAGGCGATTATGGAGGACACCTGGCAAACGCGCCAATCGCTTTACGCCATCGGTTCCGGCGGCCTGCTCGGCCTTGGGCTGGGGCAGTCCAGACAAAAATATCTTTACCTTCCCGAGCCGCAGAACGATTTTATTTTTGCCATTGTCTGTGAGGAACTGGGTTTCATCGGCGCGCTGATTATTATCATCCTGTTTGCAATGCTTGTCTGGCGCGGAATCAACATTTCGCTCAAGGCAAAGGATAAGTTTGGCATGCTTCTTGGAATCGGCCTGGTTGTACAGGTCGGATTGCAGGTTGTTTTAAATATCGCCGTTGTGACCAATACCATTCCGAATACCGGAATCAGCCTGCCGTTTTTCAGTTACGGGGGTACTTCGCTGGTTCTGTTGCTTGCGGAAATGGGCATTGTGCTTTCCATCTCACGAACGTCGGCGATCGAAAAGACTTAGCTTCGTTGAAGGCTTTCTATGATAAGCAAGTCCTGGCGACGGAGGTAAAAGGGGATTTATCATGAGAATTTTATTTGCAGGCGGCGGCACCGCGGGGCATATTAACCCGGCGCTCGCCATTGCGGGCTATGTGCGCGAAAAGGAACCGGATGCACAAATCCTTTACATCGGGGCAAAGGGCGGTATGGAGGAACGTTTGGTCCCCGCCGCTGGCTTTGATTTTAAAAGCATAACCATCTCCGGTTTTCAGCGCAAGCTCAACCTGAAAAATGTGAAAAGAAATATCGGAACGCTTGTTCATGTTGTTACATCCAGCATAGAAGCACGGAAAATGATCCGAGATTTTCAGCCGGATATCTGCATAGGCACCGGCGGCTACGTTGCCGGACCGGTTCTGCGCGAAGCAATGAAGATGAAGATACCGGCGCTTATCCATGAACAAAACGCCTATCCGGGCATTACCAATAAGATGCTTTCCAAGCATGCGGATAAAACCATGCTCGCCGTTGCGGATGCACAAAAATTTCTTGCCCCTTCGGCGAAATGCGTGTTAACCGGGAATCCGGTGCGCCAGGCGGTTATCCGCGCGGACCGTGAAGCGTGCCGCAAGGCGCTTGGCCTGGACGACCGGCCGCTGATTCTTTCCTTCGGCGGAAGCCAGGGCGCGCGCAAAATCAACGAGGCGGTTGCCGAACTGTTGGTGAAAAGCGCCAAGACCGGCCGTTTCCAGCATATTCACGGGTACGGCCAGTGGGGAGGCTGGTTCCCCGATTTACTGAAGGAGAAAGGCGTAAACCTTTCGGAACATCCCGATATAGATGTTCGGGAATATATTCATAATATGCCGGAATGCCTTGCCGCGGCCGACTTGGTTATCTGCCGCGCAGGCGCGATTACCTTGAGCGAATTGCAGGCCCAGGGAAAGGCTTCAATCTTGATTCCGTCGCCCAATGTCGCGGAAAATCATCAGTATCACAACGCAATGGCAATGGTTGACCGCCACGCGGCGGCAATCCTTGAGGAAAAAGACCTTACCGGAGCGGCTCTTTGCAAATTGGTCGACGAGCTGTTCAAAAATCCGGACACAATTCAGTCGCTTGGAAAAAATGCCCGCGCAATGGCAATTCTGGATGCCAATCAGCGGATTTATAAAATTATTAAAGAGGTGCTGGCAGGGATCTGACAAAGCAATCACCGCAATGCCGGAAACCGCATAGTATAGCATTAGACTATGTGGGGGTGTTGCTATGTCAGAACTTTTTATACAGGGACCAAACAAACTCTCAGGGGAAATTTGTATTCACGGTGCCAAAAATAGCACATTACCGCTTATGGCGGCCTCATTGCTCTGTGACAGCGAATGCATACTACATAATTGTCCTGTTTTGTCGGATGTTGATACATCTTTGAAAATTTTACGCTATCTAGGGTGCAAGGTACAGCGTTCTGGGAACGATGTCGCGATTGATCCGTCGAGCGCGGATCAATGCGGAATCCCGGACAGCTTAATGCGCGAAATGCGTTCTTCGATTATTTTTTTGGGTGCGATTGTAAGCCGCATGGGTAAAGCCGAGCTTTCCTTCCCCGGCGGCTGTGAGCTGGGGCCGCGGCCAATCGACCTCCATCTTCTGGCTCTAAGGAAGATGGGCGTCATTATTGAGGAGGATCACGGGTGCCTGAAATGCAGCGCGCCGGACGGCGTAAAGGGCGCCTGTATCAATCTTTCTTTCCCGAGTGTTGGCGCAACGGAAAATATTATAATCGCAGCCAGCCGCGCAAAGGGAACGACCGTCATTACCAATGCGGCGCGTGAGCCGGAAATTTGGGATTTAGCCGATTTCCTCAACTCGTGCGGCGCCAAAATTTATGGGGCGGGCGAAAGCACCGTTGTGATAGAAGGCGTAAAATCCCTGAGCGGCTGCGAACATAGAGTGATTCCGGACCGTATTGCCGCGTCCACCTTTTTAGCCGCCGCCGCAATAACCGGCAGCACGCTTACGGTTTCCCAAATCATACCGGAACACATCGCTCCGGTCATTCCAATCCTTGAGGAAAGCGGCTGCCATTTTGATATATCGAAAAACAGTATGAAAATTACTGCGCCGAAACGGCTCGGAAGAGTCAAGAGCGTTCGCACGATGCCCTATCCCGGTTTTCCAACCGACGCGCAGGCGCCGGTTATGGCGATGACCACGCTGTCAAATGGACCAAGCGTTTTTATAGAGACAATCTTTGAAAGCCGATATAAACATGTCGGCGAGCTGCTGCGCCTGGGGGCAAACATTAAGGTCGAGGGGCGCGTGGCAATTGTGGAAGGGGTCAGCCGTCTTTCCGGAGCATCGGTGGAGGCTGCCGATCTGCGCGGGGGCGCCGCTCTTGTTGTTGCGGGGCTTGCGGCGCAGGGAGTAACACAGATTAGCGGTTTAAAGCATCTTGACCGTGGATATGAAAGTTTGGAAAAGAGTCTGGCTTCGCTGGGAGCAGATATTAAAAGAATCTAGGCGATATTTATTGGGAAAGGCCTAACCCGTTACCGGAGGTTTTAAATGAGCAGGAAGCGAAATAGCAGGAGGGATCCGACGCCGCGCGTATATGATAAAAAGAGCGGTGAATATCGCCCTGTGGCGGATTTGCGGGAACAAAACCCCGCAGGGCGTAACAAATATGCTACACCACAGCGCCGGTCGCAGTTGCGCAGGCGCCGAAGGCGCCGATTCCTTCTGGTTTTCTATATTCTGCTTTTTTTAACGGTTACCGTGGGGGCGGTGGTGGTTTCCTTGACCGTCCTGTTTAAAATAGATGCCATTGAAGTCACGGGAACTTCCCGTTATTCAGCAAATGCAATCGTCGAGGCGGCAGGGATAAAAAAAGGCGAAAACCTTTTTCTTGCCGATACGGAAGGGGCAGGCGCCGCGATACAGCAAAAGCTGCCCTATATCGGAACCGCGAAGGTTTCCCGCGGCCTGCCTGCAAAAATCCGCATTGAGGTTGCCGAAGTACCGGTATCCGGCGCATTGGAAAATAAGGGTAAATACATTGTGATCGGAACAAACGGAAAAGTTCTTGAGATTGCCAATCGGCTGCCTGCCAACTGCCCCATTATTAAGGGCCTGTCGCTGACAAAGGCGGAAACGGGGAAAATGATCGTCTACAAGGACAGCGCACAGCGGGATATATTTAAGAATCTGATGGCGGCGATTACAAACAACAAATTAGGCAAAATTACAGAGATTGACCTGAGCAACCCATCAAAGATTCAAATCCTCTATGATTCCCGCATTCTGATGAATCTGGGGCTGCCGTCTGATTTCGATTATAAAATCCGTTTTGCAAAAACGATTCTGGACGAGGGGAAAATTAAAGAAAATGAGCGCGGAGTCCTGAACCTTTCCGTTGCTGCAGAGGATAATAAAAGCTTCTTTGATCCGTCCCATGCGATTTCTTCAGCGTCGTCCAGCCGGAACCCTTCCTCGGCGCCTTCCAGTACAAGCCCTGCTAAATAGCCCGGTATTTGCGTATAAACATATAATTCTGGATTATAATATTGTAATAAGATAGAATTTTATTGAAATTAAATGCAATACGTGATAAATTATTAGTATATAGTTTAAATTATAATTTTCGTGGATGGAAATCATTCATGAATTTTAGACGTATAGTAAAGGGGATGCAGCACATGGCTATCGAAATAGAAAATGACTTTGACAACATCGTGCAAATTAAAGTAATCGGTGTAGGCGGGGGCGGCGGAAACGCAATTGACCGCATGGTCACCATGGGTGTGAAGGGTGTTGAGTTTATCAGTGTAAATACCGATAAACAGGCGCTTTACCGTTCCAAGGCTACGCAGAAAATACAGATCGGTGAAAAGGTGACCCATGGAAAAGGCGCCGGTTCAAAGCCGGAAATAGGCCAGAAAGCAGCGGACGAAAGCCGCGAGGCAATCGCAGCCGCTATCCGGGGCAGCGACATGGTATTCATCACAGCGGGAATGGGCGGCGGTACGGGTACCGGTGCGGCGCCGATTGTTGCTTCCATTGCGCGCGATATGGGTGTGCTTACAGTTGGCATTGTTACAAAGCCGTTTGATTTTGAAGGCCGCCGCCGCATGGAACAGGCTGAAAGCGGTATTGCCGCTTTGCGCGAGCATGTGGATTCCCTTGTTGTCATCCCGAATGAACGCCTGAAGCTGGTAAGCGAACAGCGCATCACCCTTCTTAACGCGTTTTCCATAGCCGATGATGTTCTGCGCCAGGGCGTTCAGAGTATTTCCGATCTGATTAAGCTTCCCGGTTTGGTCAACTTGGACTTTGCGGACGTAACTGCCGTTATGAAGGACGCCGGGTATGCCCATATGGGTGTTGGCAGGGCTTCCGGCAAGGATAAGGCGGAAGCAGCCGCAAACATGGCGATTTCCAGCCCGCTTCTTGAAACCGCAATCAACGGTGCGAAGGGCGTCATCATCAATATTACATCATCGCCCGATATCGGTCTTGATGAAATCGAAACTGCTTCCTCCATGATCGCCGAGCAGGCGCATCAGGATGCGAATATCATTTGGGGTGCTGCGTTCGACGAGAACATGGATGACGAAATGAGCGTCACGGTGATCGCGACCGGCTTCTCAACAGTCAATGATACGTCCGCTTTAAATGGGGACAAGCCTCAGGAAAGCGTTAAACGCGAGGACCCTGTAAAAGAGGCGGCGCAGGAAAGCTCGATTGACGACGAGGACTTTACCGACATCATGTCCATATTCAACCGGAAATAACATACATAATTCTTGAATCAAAGGCGAATGCATTTTTGTGTATCCGCCTTTTTTGAATACCTACAAAAGCTTGTTAAGGCTGAGAAGTTCGAATGGAAATCCTCTAATTCGTCCAAATATCGCCTTAAACGCCTTCTTGGCGCGAATTTATAGAAATATTGCTCAAAATACCCTTCATACTCTTGTAATCTCGTTATTTTGTGTTATAATAACGTTTGGGCAAATTTGATTATATTGGGGGTGGCATTGTGAAACCTGACCCTTTCAGTCGACGATATCAAAAACATAATAAAGGAGACGAGCGCAATGCTATCCTATTACAAGACGATCGACGGCCATATTACGCCGATTCCTTCCTGTGAACCTGGATGCTGGATTAACTGCGTGGCGCCGGACGATGCGGAGATTAACAGCCTTATTTCGGATTTCAATATTGAACCGGATTTCTTTCGGGCTGCAATGGACGAAGAAGAATCTTCGCATATTGACCGCGAAGACAACAGCACTCTGATTATTATTGATATTCCGGTTGTTGAAAAAGCAGGGAAAAACATCACCTACTCGACGATGCCGGTGGGTATTATTATCACGGAGAAAAACGTTATTACCGTTTCTACGAAGGAAAACCCGGTGATTAGTGAGTTTTCCGAGGATGTTGTCAAGGGCGTTCAAACCAATATGAAAACCCGCTTCATCCTTCACATCATGCTTCGTGTAGCGACGCGTTATCTGCAGTACTTAAAGCAGATTGATAAGATCAGCAATTTCATTGAAAAAGAGCTTCGGAAATCCATGAAGAATTCCGAACTGATTCAGCTTTTGGATATTGAAAAATCCCTTGTGTATTTTTCTTCCTCCTTAAAGGCAAACGAAATTACAATTGAGAAAATTATGCGCGGCCGCGTTGTAAAGCTTTACGAAGAAGATCAGGATTTAATCGAAGACGTTCTGATCGAGGTTAAGCAGGCAATTGAAATGTCCAGCATTTACCTGAACATTTTGTCCGGCACGATGGACGCGTTTGCTTCGATTATATCCAATAACTTAAATATTGTAATGAAAGCCCTTGCTTCCATTACGCTGATTATTTCCATACCGACCGTTATATCCAGTATGTATGGAATGAATGTAAGCGGGCTGCCGATTGCAAACTTCTGGTTTCCGGTCAGTCTTTCCATCATCTGTATGGTAATTTCTTATTTTATTTTGAGAAAGAAAAAAATGTTTTGATTAAATTGCCAATATAAGGTATAATAGATGAAAATGTGGTAGGGAACTGTAAAACAGTTCCCTACTCTGATTGTGAGGTTAGTATGCAGAGAATACGAATTCATACAAGCGAGATTGCCGAGGCGGCAAAAACACTACGGGCAGGTGATAAAATCCTGCTGAGCGGAACCGTATATACCGCTCGTGACGCGGCTCACAAACGCATTTTTGCTATGCTCGACAATGGTGAGAAGTTACCCTTTGAATTGAAGAATGCCACCATTTATTACGCAGGGCCGACCCCGACCCCGCCGAATCTGCCGATCGGTGCGTGCGGGCCGACTACTTCCTCCCGAATGGACGTATTTGCGCCCCGCCTGCTGGATTTGGGGCTGAAATGCATGATTGGCAAGGGGGGACGCTCCCCGGAAGTTGTTGACGCCATCAAACGGAACAGCGCGGTTTATCTTTGCGCAATCGGCGGAGCAGGCGCGCTCGCGGCAAAATGTGTCCGCTCCTTAAAGGTTCTTGCGTTTCCAGATTTAGGCTGTGAATCCGTGAAAGAGCTGCAAATTGAGGATTTCCCTTTATTTACGACGATTGACTGCTGCGGAGGAAGCCTGTTTGAGGTGAAATAATGTTTGATTTTTTAATCAGAACATTTGTTAAGGATTATCAGAACAAGGAAGACGAAAAGGTAAGGGAGCGCTACGGTAAATTTTCCGGTGCGGTCGGCATTGCGACGAATGTTTTGCTGTTTGTCATTAAGATGATTGCCGGCGTTGTATTTCACAGCATTGCCATTACCGCGGACGCAATCAATAACCTTTCCGATTCGGGTTCTGCCGTTGTCACGCTGGTTGGCTTTAAGCTGGCCGGGAAGCCGGCGGATGAAGAACATCCTTACGGCCACGCGCGCATCGAGTATTTATCCGGATTAATCGTATCATTTGTAATCCTGATTGTCGGTTTCCAGTTGATTCAAAACTCGATTGACAAGATTTTGAACCCGCAGGACGCCGATTTCAGCATGCTGACCTTCGGCGTGCTGGTTCTTTCCATACTGATTAAAATTTGGCAATGCCTGTTTTATAAAAAAGTGGGGAAGATAATCGGGTCCTCTACGATCTCCGCTACGGCTGCGGACAGCCTGAACGATGTTGTTGCAACGTCTGCGGTGCTGCTCGGCTTGCTGATTACGTATTTTACCGGATTTAATCTGGATGGTTACATGGGCGTGATTGTCGCTGTTTTCATTATGGTTACCGGCGTGCAGCTGATCATAGAAACGAGCAATCCGCTTCTGGGAACAGCTCCTTCGGAAGAACTGGTCGATGAAATATACGAGAAAATCATGAGCTACGACGGAATATTGGGAATCCATGACCTTCACGTGCATAATTACGGTCCCAACCGCCGTTTTGCGTCCGTCCATTGCGAAGTTGCCGCGGAGCAGGATATTATGGTCAGCCATGATATTATTGATAATATTGAGCGGGATTTTCTTGCGGACAACGGGATTCATCTTGTCATCCACCTTGACCCGGTTGTTACCAGCGACGAGCGCACAAACAAACTTAAGGAACAGGTAAAAACGTTGATTCGGAATATTTCGCCGCAAATCGGGATGCACGATTTCCGCGTTGTGTGGGGGCCCACGCACTCGAACCTGATTTTTGACGTCAGCGTATCCTTTGATTTTCCGATGAGCGACGCCCAACTGACGCAGCGTATTTCAGAAGAGGTTTCCAAGCTGGACCCGAACTATTACGTTGTGTTAACGGTCGACCACGATTATGTTCCGATGGAAAAAATCCGCTGAATCTCTTGTATTGTTTGCTAGAGCAATCGCTGTATAAAAGCCGGACGGAACCCGTACCGGTAAATATGAATGGTTAAAGGAAGCGCCCGGGTCCCACGGCGCTTCTTTTTCTACGATACAAAAAATTAACAATTAGAGGGCTTGAAATTTTCCGGGGCATGTATTAAAATTATTTTAGCACTTAAACGATTAGAGTGCTAAAATTCACAAGTAGAGGGTTGTAGATATGGCGATGAAACAATTTAAAGCAGAATCCAAACGCCTTTTGGATTTAATGATTAATTCGATTTACACACATCGCGAAATTTTTCTCCGCGAATTGATTTCAAACGCAAGCGACGCAATCGATAAGCTTTATTACAGAACGCTCAGCGACGGCGACACCGGCCTGAACCGTGACGATTTCTGCATTAATATTGTGCCCGATAAAGAAAACCGCACGCTTACGATTTCCGATAACGGCTGCGGCATGACGAAGGAAGAGCTGGAAAACAACCTTGGTAC
>JAAYWU010000235.1 GCA_012516295.1 Clostridiales bacterium
CTTCAGGAAGTGCAGAGCGCATTGAAGGAAGAGTTGGAGGCGGACGGCCCGTCAGTTATTATCAGCCGCCGGCCCTGCGCCCTTTTGAAATATGTCAAGCATAAGCCGCCGCTCGCCATTAAAGAGGAAAAATGTATCGGATGCCGCGCATGCCTGTCCATCGGCTGTCCTGCGATCAGCATGAAAAACGGCAAAGCGGCCATTGACCGCACACAGTGCGTCGGCTGCGGCGTCTGCACAAGCCTTTGTGCCAAGAGTGCGATAACATCAGAGGAGGCGAAAGCATGAGTCAGGTAAAAAGCGTAATGATTGTCGGCGTGGGCGGCCAGGGTACCCTGCTCGCGAGCCGCGTTCTCGGAAGCGCCATGCTGCGCTGCGGAGCAGATGTGAAAGTTTCAGAGGTACACGGAATGAGCCAGCGCGGCGGTTCGGTTGTTACCTATGTCCGCTACGGGGATAAAGTCTATTCCCCGGTGATTGATAAAGGGGAGGCAGACGTCCTGATGGCGTTTGAAGCGCTGGAAGCGGCACGTTTCCTGCCATGGCTGAAAACAGACGGCACCGTTGTTGTAAATACGCAGCAGATCGATCCCATGCCCGTTGTCACCGGATCGGCCGCCTACCCCGAAAATATCATCGGTTCCGTAAAAGTGGAGGGGGCGAAGGTCGTGGCGTTTGACGCGCTGAAACTTGCCGAACAGGCGGGTTCCGTCAAGGCGGTCAACATTGTTCTGATCGGCGCTGTTGCCAAACGCCTCTCGATTGACAAGCAGGTCTGGATCGACACGATCAAGGAAACCGTACCCGCGAAATTTATGGACATGAATCTAAAAGCGTTTGAACTGGGCTATAACGCACAGGAAATCTAATGGGGGATTGAAAAAATGCAGGGAAACTATTTTGAGCCGGAGCTGGAATGCGCTTCACGCGAAGTGCTGCATTATATCCAGTCCAAAAAGCTGGTAAAAATGGTGGAGCGCTGCTACAAGCACGTTCCAACTTATAAAAAGCGCTTCGATGAAATGGGGCTTTTGCCGGGGGATATCCGTTCGATTGACGACATCCGCAAGCTTCCGTTAACTTATAAAACCGATCTGCGCGACACCTATCCCTTCGGTATGTTTGCCGTACCAAAGGAAGAGCTGGTGCGCGTACACGCTTCTTCCGGCACCACCGGAAAGCAGACGGTCGTCGGCTACACAAAAGGCGACATCGACGTCTGGGCGCGCTGCGCCGCCCGCTGTATCACCGCGGCCGGGGGCACGAAGTCCGACTACATCCATATTTCCTATGGATACGGCCTTTTCACCGGCGGCATGGGCATTCATTACGGCGCGGAAAAGCTCGGCGCGACCGCTATTCCGGTATCCACCGGCAATACAAAGCGCCAGATCATGATTATGCAGGATTTCGGCTCCGACATCCTTTGCTGCACCCCCTCTTACGCCATGTATATCGGTGAAACCATGCGCGATATGGGAGTGGACCCCAAAAGCTTAAAACTCCGCGCGGGCATTTTCGGCGCGGAGCCGTTGACGGAAC
>JAAYWU010000236.1 GCA_012516295.1 Clostridiales bacterium
GCGTAACCCCGATATACTTCACGGAAGCACCACCCTTTGCCCTTTCTCCAGCCCGTTCGGCCACTGGATCATGGGATTCAGCCTTTTCAGCGTATCCACATCGGTGTGGAAACGGTTTGCAACGCTCCAAAGATTTTCCCCGCCTGCGCAGACATAAATTCCCCCGGGAACCGTGCCCGCCGGCATTTCGACGGCGCCGTCCTCCACAAACACAAAGCTGTAGGTAACACAGTCCGGCTGGGCTTCGCCGATCATTTTCAGCGAGGTAAACGCCGCCTGAAAAGGAGGCACGCCCGGCAGGCGGAGCGTGCCGCTGCCCCCCTCGGTAAAAACAGAAGCCAGCCGGCGGAATTCCTCAGCGCATCCTGCGCCGATGAATTCCCCCGTACCGGTAACAACCCGCTTGTCACAGCCCAAATCCTGCAAAACGCTGCCGAAAAGCGGCAGCTTCAGGTTGCGGACATGCCGGCTGTACTCCACCTGGATTTTTTGGGGGTTAAACGGCCAGATATAGCTTTTAAAGCTCATGGGCTGGTTTTTCATGGTTCTTCCCCCTCCCGCAAAGGATGCGGATACCGCCTGTAATCACGTTCCATACTTTCCGAAAGCTCCTCCATATCCCTATCCGTTTTCCTGCACCTCCTTCACCAGCGTGCGCGCCGCCGCAACCAGCACCATGGAGCTGCACAGCGTATTGCCGGCCCCGCCCGAGGCGGCGATGTCCTTCCACCGGCACCCGGAGTAAACCGTCCGCACGCCGTTCCCGACCGCGATCAAATTGAAATTGGTAAGGGCGCACAGGTCAATCCCGCCGATGGGCCGTACATTTTCCACCGTCAGCTCGTAGGTAATCCTTCCCTGTACGGTATCCACCGGCTCCTGCTCTCCCCAAGCGGAAACGGCTCGGCTCTGCTGTATGCATTTTACGGTATAACGGTCGGCAACCGCCGCCCGCTTGCCGTCCGCTTCCAGGCAGACCTCCCTGTCCGCGTCCGCCGCGAGCATTTTTAAGACCGCCCAAACGTACAGCTCTTCCCCGCCCATCATGGCTACATCCGCGCGCTTTACCACGTAATTGCGCACGGCGCCTTGAATCTGATCGCCGATGCAGAGCTTGTGCTCCGCCGGCCCGGTGTAAAGATAATGCAGATTGTCGTAATAATCCGTGGGAAGGTTCAGGCTGGCATTGCTTTTATACTGCAACGGCCGGAGAACTGCATTTACGGAATTCCCCCTGATGCTGACCGCTTCCCCGTATTTTTGAAACATTCCCTCCAGAATCTCTCGCCTTGTCATTTCCCTATCCTCTCAAACAGGAAGCCTTCATCCTTCAAGTAGGGCGCGGCTGCCGCCGCGGATTCCCGCCATGCCTGCCGCGCCGTTTCCACATTTCCCATTCTTTTTATAACCTTCACGTCGCCCGCGGAAAAGCTTTCCTCCCCGGCGCAGGCGTTTGCAAGCGCCCAGCGGTACAGGGCAAGGGAGGCTGCCGCAGCACAGAGAATCCCCTGTGCCACGGCGCTGTCGTCCTTGGCGCGCCGACTGATTTGCGCCATCGCGTCTTCGCACAACGGCCTGTATTTCGCGGCCGCCTTTTCGTTTAAATCCGCCATCAGGGCGAAGCGTTCCATCACATTCTCAATATCCAACTGCGTCACCCTTACGCCTTGTAATTCAACACCTTCACCGCGCCGTCGAAGATTTTGGCGAACCCTGCAATCGTGCTGATGCATGCGCGCTCCAGCTGGCGGTCGATCAGCTTGTCGTAATCCGTCTGCACGCCGCCCGCCTGCACCATTTCCAGCGCGCAGGTTTTGTCCAGGCCGATAATCTGCTTATCCTCTAAATTCGGCATGTGCAGAAGGTTCGCGCCGAGCGGCGTCGCCAGCTTTCCGGTTCCCTGGAAGTTCAGCCCCGCGTTCGCATCCTTGAATTCTGCGATGGAAAGGATGTCCTTCGTTGTCGCGGTGGAAGCGAGCACCGTGTTCAACTGGTACGGCGCAAGCTCGCCCCAGAGGTTTACCATGTCGCCGTAGGCAGGCTTGCCCGAAGCCGTTTCGATTGCGCCGGCGGGGGATTTCCCGTCATCGCCGTGCAGAAGCACGTCCACCGCGTCGCCGAGCTGCGCCCTTGCGATATACGCGCCAATCTGGCGCAGGGTTACCGTAAACAGGTCGAGCTTCTGAAAGCGGAGCGCCTCGTAGCTTGCGACGAGCATTCTTCCGCGCTTGTGGAGCTTCACCAGATGATCCTGCGTCTTTACAACGGTCTGCGGAATTGCCGCACCCTCGGCGACGGGCTTCAGGGTTTTGTCCTCCGTTCCGGGATTGGAAGTAATCGTGCGGTAATCCATGGAGTTAATATTCGTTGTGGTTGCGACAAGATTTGGCAGAAGGTTCGCCATTTCCATGCCCTGGCGCACCGCGCGGTTCACATATTCCGGGAACAGCGCGGCGGAGTCCGCCGTCTGGAAGAATTTTTCAATGCGGTCGCTTTCCACGCCGCCCACGCGGATTGAAAAACGCTTCAGTTGCCTTTGGTACGCGTCAAGCCCTTCCAGATTGCTGCCCACGTAGTTTTCAGACGGGGCAAGGCTTTCCAGAACATCCGTAAAGCTCTTGCCCGGAACGCCGTACATTCCCTTTTCCAGTTTGATGGATTCATAAAACGCCATTATTCATTTCCTCCCGTTCTTAAAGAATGATGCCGCAGGTCTGCGCCGTAGTGTCCACATCCGTGACAAGAAGGCTTCTCCCCGTGCTGTCAACTTGTACTTTTCCGCCGCCCGCTGCGCTCAGGGTCTGGTAGCCCACCGCCGGAGCCGTTCCGGCATAGGGCAACACCACATACCCGCGCAACTGGACCGCCGCGTACCCGCCGCGCAAGGAAACCGCCACGCCGCAAAAGCCCTCCTTTTCCGCACAGCCGCCCACCACGCCGTTTCCAACCATTTTTACGGGTGCCCCGGCCGTTACGCCGGATTCCGCTTCAAAGGTTGCTACTGCTTCACCGAAGCCGTTGAGTGAAATTTTCATATGTACTCCTCCTCAATTGTTTATATTTTAAATTCGGCGTTGCCGCCGGATTCTTTTTTCTGTGTACCGGCAAGCTGGGGCGTCAGGGGCAAAAGCTTTTCCGCCCTTTTCCGGTACGCGCTTTCAAAGCATTTCAAATCCTCGGCGCTCATCCCTGCCGCGACGCGTCTAAGCGTTTCCGTCGGCAGCTCCGGCTGGGAAAGGCCCGCGAATTTTACAAAGCTCTTTTCCAGCTCCATGCGGTACTGCCTTCCGCACTCCGCTTCGCTTTTCAGGCTTTCCATCTGCTTCAAAAGCGCCCGGGCCTGCCCGCCGGTCAGCGTGATTCCGCCGTCCGACGAAGCAATCGCTTTCAAAACGGCCTCCGCACTCTCTTCCCCGGCGGCAAAGCTTTTAATCACGCCCGCTTCCCGCTGTGCCGGGACCGCCACAAAGGACCATTCATAAGCGTCCGTCGGCTCGTCCAGCACCGCGCAGCAGATCTGCCCGCCGTACATCTTTCCCTTTTTGTGCGCGCAGCCGCCCTTCTTTAAATCCGCGCCGCAAATGCTGCAAGTTACCTTTCCCACCGCGCAGCCCCCGCTCACTTCTTTTTTAATCCCGCTTTCCACTTCCAGAATCAGGTCGGTGTTCTTGTCGCACCGCGGCAGGTACGCCTGCGCCACCAAGCGGCAGTAAGGCTCGCCCGCCTTTGTCCGGCGCGTTTCATCCTGCTCCACCGCGCAGTCGTAAATGCGCGCCGTCTGGTTCTGCGTCTGCATGCTGTGGTTAAAAATGCCCGTTCTGCCTAAAAACAGCGGCGCGAGCTGCTTTAGCGCGTCAATGGAAAACCGCTCGTTGTCGCGGTCTATCTCGTTGTCGCACAGCACGACCGAAAAGGTGTAAACCTCGTCCGCGCCGAACTCCCGGCGCGTATAGCGGTTGATTTTCGAAAGGGCGTCCGCATCCGCTTTCCTGCTTTTCAGTACAAATCCCTCTTTCAAGTCATTCTTCCTTTCCTTCGTTTTTGAGGGCGGCTTCAATCTGCGCCGCCTTTGCGTTCATATACCTTGCGTTTGCCGTTTCTACCTGATCCTGCAAAGTGATATTGTCCCACCTGATTGCAAACTCCGGGTCATAACCGTTCAGGCGAAGCCACAGCCAACAGATTTTGTGGATTATCGGGTTCAGCTCGCGCCGGTATGCCTGCAGCTCGCTGGTAAGGATATCCGCCTGCTGGCTGGACATCCGCTCCGTTGACGACCATGAGAATCCCAGTAAAAACGGCGGAAGCCCAAGCTTTGCCACAATCTGCTCCAGCATTTCGCGGACGGGGATTTCGCTGTCCAGAATCTGGTTGTCCGCGCCGATCGCTTTAATGCTCACGTCGCCCACGGCGATAAAATCGCTCACGCTGTCCTTCCGCATCGCCCGGCTCCACTCGCCGGCAATCTGCTGCGCGCGTTCCCTGGCAAAAGCGCGGTCGGCGACGTCGCCGCTGGGCTTATAGGTAACGGCAAAACGGACGTTGCCAAGCCTCTCCCAGTTTATGCCGATGGTATTGTAAATCTGGAGCAGAATCCCGCTGACAAACGGCAACCCGCGCAAAAGCGAAACGCCTTTCGCGCTGCCCGGTTCCGGATTCAGCGCGGAGCAAAGCACCAGCTCCGGATAGCTTACCGGCTTGCTCCCGCCGCTTTCCCGGCGGTAAATCTCCATCTTCAAAGGCGAAACAGCCCTCAGTTCCACATCGTCCAGCGAGGCGTTGTACCGCGCGGCAATCTCGCCGTTTCCAACAACGATTTCCCCCACCGCATTGCCGTAGGTCAAAAGCTGCGACAAATAACCGTTCAAAAAGCTCTGCACGCCTGCGTGCGTCGAATTCACCGGGACATTCCTTAAAAATTCATTTAAGGCGCCCTGTGCGTCCCGATTTTCACACTCTACTGCAAAAGTGCCGATCAGCCGGATGATTTTCCCAATCGCGGCGTCAATAATCGGAACGGCCTCGCGCAGCGCGGCGTAAAGCTGGTTTTCCCCCGATTGAAGCGGAACATAGCGGCTCAGTGCGGCAAACGGAGAAGCGTTGGCCGCCGTCTGCACCGCCTGCGCCACCGGCAGGGGCCTGTGTTTCTTTCGTATCATGGTTCTCCTTTCCCGCGCGGGGCGGCAACGGCGAAGAAAGCGTCCTCCTGTAACAGGAGCGTCGTTACAAAATACCGGATGTCGTCCATCGCGTGATCGTTTTCTTTTACCGGGGCGTCCCGGGTTTTGTCGTCGTTCCAGCGGTACAGGCCAAATTCCCGCACCGCGTCCGTACAGTTTCGGCAGATTTTGATGTCCCCCTGCTTGAGCGCAACGCTCACCCGCCGAATCCCGTCCAGCACATCGTTGTGCGCGGGCACCACATGGTATTTCCCGTGCCGCCGGATGACCTCCATAAAGCTCGCAGCGGAAGGGTCGACCGTCACGCTTTCAATTTCCCGCCCGCTGCAAAGCCGCTCCAGCCCCGCGTAGTGCTCCTCATCGGTGCGCTGGGTGCCCGCGCTGCGCGAATCAAAATAGTATTCGTCCACCCGGTACCATACGCCGTCCTTCTCCCCCCAAAGGCCAATGGAGCATGGGTTTACCGTCCCGTAGTCACAGGAAACGCGAAAGCGCCCGCAGCCATGCGGCGCATCGCAGAACATCGAATCCGTCATAAACGGGTACACTAAGCCCTGTGCGGCCACCCACCGCCCCAGCACAAACCGCTCGTAAAACGTTCCGGCGTACAGCCCTCGGTAGCGCGCCCGGATTTCCGGGCTGAGCGACGGATTGTCCTCCATGGTGAAGTGCAGGTACAAAGCGTTTTTCTGCTCCGTTTTCAAAATCCATTCGCGGTAAAACCAATGCTGCGGATTTTCCGGGTTGCAGTTGAACCAGAATTTGGAACCCTCCACCGAGCAGCGCGCCAGCGCCTGCTCCACAAACGAGCGCGGCATCAGCGCCACCTCGTCGAACAGCACCCCCGAAAGGGTCATTCCCTGAATCAGCGCCGGGGAACCTTCATCCTTTCCGCCGAACAGGTAAAACCGGTTTTGATGCTTTCCAAGGGAAATATCCATGCGGTTTTCCGCCGCCACCATCCGGCAGCGGAACCCGGCGTCCTGCAGGGCGGGCAGCAAGGTGGTAATCAGGTTCCGTTTCAGCGAGCGGATGGTCTTTCCGCAGAAGGCAAACGACCGGTCCTGAAAACAGCACAGCGCCCACGCCACAAACGAGATTCCAAGGCAGAGCGTTTTGCCGCTTCGCACCGCGCCGTCGCAGATGACCGCGTCCCGGTTTGCGTACGGGCTGCCCGGGCACCACCACGAAAGCGCCTGCAGCTGCTTTTCAGAAAATTTTTCAATTCCCATTTCCTTTTTCCTTAAGCGAACGCGCGCACTCCTGCAGCGCGCGGTACAGCGGCATGGAGTCGCTGTTTGTTTCGCTCATCCCCTCCAGACTTTCCAGCGCCTTAATGCGGTCGAAAAACTTAATTTCCATTCCGCCGCCCCGCGGGCGTTTAATCTCCGCAATATTGAACAAATCCATTTTGTCAAGCGCCGCCAAATCCGGCTCGTCGGTGAAAAGCAGCCGCACCGCGTCGGCGATTCCCCCGTAAGCCAGCCTTTCGTAGCCTTTTTTCACGCGCCTGCGGGTTCTTTCCCCCGTTTCCGAATTTCTGTCCAATTTTTCGCCTCCTTTCAACACACCCGCATTTACCACCCGAAATTTCCCTGTAGAGGGAAAAAAGAAAAATTTTTATCAATGATTGACAAGTGAGTATAATGATGATATTGTATATACACAATATATACAGTATGTGTTGATGCCTGCGAGGTGATGAATTGGATATCATTATCAGCAATTCCAGCGGAAAGCCGATTTATGAACAGATAACGGAACAGATTAAAAGCCATATCATCACCGGTTATCTGAATGAAGGGGACGCGCTGCCCTCCATGCGGCTTCTGGCAAAGGAGCTGCATATCAGCGTGATCACCACAAAACGCGCCTATGAAGATCTGGAGCGCGACGGATTTATCGAGACCGTCGCGGGCAAGGGGAGCTTTGTCGCGCGGAAAAATATGGCGCTTATCCGCGAGGAACAGTTAAAAAAAGCGGAAAGCTTTCTGCAAAGCGCGGTGGACGCGGCAAAATCGTGCGGAATTTCGCTTTCCGAGCTTACCGAAATGCTTTCCCTTCTTTATAATGGCGAATAAATTTGCGTGCCGGAGGAATATTTATGGAAAATATTTTAGAGGTAAATAATCTTTGCAAAAACTACCCGTCGTTTCAGCTCAAAAACGTCAGCTTTACCGTTCCAAGCGGCAGTATTGTCGGCTTTATCGGTGAGAACGGCGCGGGAAAAACAACCACGATTAAGCTGATTTTAAATGAAATCCGCCGGGACGCCGGTTCCGTTAAAATCTTCGGCATGGACAATATCAAGGACGAATGCAAAATCAAGGAGCAGCTCGGCGTCGTCTTTGACGAAAGCTATTTTCACAGCGAATTTAAGGCGGGCGATATCGCCAAAATTTTAAAGCGGATTTACAAAAGCTGGGACGACGCCCTGTACGACGACTACCTCCGCCGTTTCCGGATTCCCAAGGATAAAATTATTAAAGAATACTCCAAAGGGATGAAAATGAAGCTGAGCATTGCCAGCGCGCTCGCGCACCGCCCGCGCCTGCTGATCCTGGACGAAGCCACCAGCGGGCTCGACCCGATTGTCCGCAGCGAAATTCTCGATATCTTCCTCGATTTCATTCAGGATGAATCCCATGCGATTCTGTTTTCCTCCCATATTACCGGCGACCTTGAAAAAGTCGCGGATTACATCACGTTTATCCACGAAGGGAACGTCGTGTTCGAGCGCTCAAAGGATGACCTGATCTACCTTTGCGGAATCGTGAAATGCGGTGAGGCGGATTTTAAAAAGCTCGACAAAACGGAGCTTGTCCGCTGGCGCAAAAATGAATGCGGCTATGAAGCGGTTGTCGAAAACCGCGAGGAATTCAAGCGAAAGCATCCCGGGCTGGTTGTGGACACGGCTGCTATCGACGAAATTATGCTTCTGTATGTAAAGGGGGAAAAAGCATGATCGCACTAATTACAAAAGATTTACTCACAATGAAAAAACTCGGAATCAGGGTTTGCGTTATCCTGGTAC
>JAAYWU010000237.1 GCA_012516295.1 Clostridiales bacterium
GGCTTTACGTGGTCAATTAAAAATAATTCCTCGTCGGCGATTCTGCCCCCACCGTGTGTCTTACCGGAATTCTCCCTGTCTTTCAGCGCAATCTGCAATTCCCCGGTGTAATTTTTATAGTACATATTATCAATTGTAATATCCCCGCGTTTAATATCCATCGTGTTCACCGGGGCAAATCCATTTCCGTCGTATTTTACCCTGCTTTTGCTGGACCGTATCATATATTCGGAAACATCCCCTCGATTCAAATGAAGCCGGTTCAGAACAATATCCCTTTCCAGATCGGAGATATTCTTTTCCAAATGGACATGGAAAGTCAATTTATAGGGATCGACTTCGCTCAAGGCCTTCAGCTCTTCATCTGACGCAAAAGCATTCGCGATGATTACGTCGTCAATCAGATTCGTCGAAAAAAGATGTTTTGCCTGTACCTGTATCGGCAGATTCCGATGTTTCTCCAAGGTGCATAGCCCCTCATTGACGGGCCATGGGCCGAAACTCGCGCTTTTTGAAGAAACAAACGCGGCGGTCCGGATATTAAACTTTTTATATTGTTCGTTGCACTTCATGAAATGATCATAAGAAATTCCGGAATATTTATGAGGATAAAAATTATGGCACCCTAAGAGATTATCCGGGTTAGGCTGATAGCTGAAGATATTATCCAGATATTTTGTGCCGGCGCTCATGTTCAGCTCGATTTTCAAGCCAAATAAATTGAAGGACATGGCGGCTTCCTCCAGCCCTGTAAAACCATGATCCAGGCGGATGCCATAAAGCCCCATTTCTTTAAAAATATGCAGGTCATCATAGCTTATCCCAAGGTGCTGAAAGACCGACGGGTCAACGTCTGCAATTACCTTCATCCCGTATTGATTCGCATGGGCGACCGTTTTTTTAAACTCGTCGATGATTTTTTCTTTCTCTCCCTCGACGGAGAGAAGGCAGGTAAATACCCTTTTGAATCCATATTTACTGGCCCTGTCAATGTAGGCTAAATTTTCCTCTAATTTTGCATGGGCCGGGTAAACGGAAAATCCAATTGTTCTCATAGCTTTTCTCCTTGTTTTATAAAAATTTGCTTACGGGCCTAAAAAAGCAAGCGGCGGCGCCGCTTTTTCCCGTTATTTTTTACTGTTTCGCAACCGAATGTTTTAAAAATACTTAGGTGGCTTTTTTTACGAAGCCACCTAAAAATCGTTTTTTATTACTGCTTTACGGTTTCATTGTTTTCATATAATTTTTCCTGCTCGCAGTATTCTTTGTCTTGCGCTTTGATAAAGGGCAGGTAAATCAAAAACGATATTACGATTTCTACGGCTTGCAGAATGGCCCCCCTTATCCCTGAAACAAGGAATCCGCCAATGATCGGGGGAGTGGTCCAGGGAATAATTACGCCGTTCGGCGCCGGAACGAGCCCGGCGGCCATCGTGCAATAGGTTATGACCGCTAAAATCAAAGGTGTGCAAATGAACGGAATGAGCAGGATCGGGTTCAAAACAACGGGCAGTCCGAATATGATCGGTTCGTTGATGTTAAAAAGCCCCGGAAGAATGGAGAGCCTGCCGATTCTTTTGCATTGCTGGGATTTGCAGACAAGCAGCAGCGCAAGGCACAAACCTAATGTGGCGCCGCCACCGCCTAACCACAGATAGATGGAGTTGAATTGCTGCGTGATAATATGGGGTAGAGCCTCGCCTTTTCCAAATGCCAAAAGGTTGTCCGCCGACAAAGCCAGCCATATCGGGGTCATAACGGATTGTACAACATCCCCGCCGGCGATACCGAACATCCAGAACAGGCCGATAAAGAAGTTTGCGATTAAGACTGCCCCCAGGCTGTCCCCCAGCGCAACCAGCGGCAATTGCAGAACATTGAAGATACAATTATGTATTGTGCCGAATGGAGTATATGCGAAGATTAATCTTATTATGCCAAAGGAAAATATGGTGATGGTTCCCGGAATAAGTGCGGAGAATGCCTTTGCAACGGTGGGTGGAACACCTTCCGGCATTTTAATAACCCAGCCTTTATTCGAAATAAACCGCATGATTTCCGTGGCAAGTATCGCGGAAACCATTCCGACAAACAGGCCCTTGGAGCCGATCCATTCCATCGGGATAACGCTGTCGACCTGATAAACCGCCTTTGAGCCTTCCGGCGTAAAGTTTGTAACGAACGGTGTTAACACAAAGAAGGAAACAAGCGAAATGACCGCGGTGCTCAACCCGTCCTGTTTGTAATGGCTGGTTAAACTGTGCGATATTCCGATTATTACAAATATCGTCATAATCGCCATTGACGCGTGATAGGGGACTAAAAAGAAATCGCCCCAGTGTTTTCCGAAGATACCGGACATGAAATCTCCGTATCCCGGGATCGGCAATTCTTCAATTAACAAAGATATGGCGCCGATGATCAGGAGCGGCATTGCCAGCATAAAGCCGTCACGAATGGCAATTAAATAACGGTTGTTGGCGATTTTATCCGCCACCGGCATGATTTTTTCTTCGAGAATATTTTCTTTTTTCTTCATGGATGATCCTCCCTGTTCTGGTTTTCAATCATTTTCAACGCTGCTTTCAAAACCTTTTCTCCATCCATCATTCCGTAATCCATACTGTTGATTACATCCACGGGTATGTTTTTTTCGCTGCACAGCTTTTTAGCCCTGCCCAATGCAAACCGGATTTGCGGCCCCAGCAGCACGACATCCGCGTCGTCCAGATGGCTGGCCATTTCTGCTTCGGGAAAAGCATCAATCGATATATCCATTTCCATCGCTTTTGCCGCATTTTGCATCTTTGTAACTAATAAACTGGTAGACATTCCGGCAGAACAAAACAAAAGAATACGTTTCATCAAACAGCCTCCTCCAAATTTTTATTTAGCTTCAATTTATTTCCCATCGTTTTGAAATTGATGCGCTTGCTTCGTTAGATCCTTGGGAAATAGCCCTCTTCTTCCGCGGTGCCGATGGGTTCCCCTTTGCTTAATTTAACCGCAAAGTCTGCAATCTTTTTCAACGAAGTATTCAATCCGGTTCCCCCAACTTTGGGCGTTTCAATAATGTAGACCCGCTTTCGGAAAAGCTCTGTTCCCGTACTTTCTTTCGCCATCGCCGCAAAAGCATGCACGTGAGCTTCGTTTGTCAAGGCTTCCGTCAGATAGCCGCAGCAGTCCCCAAATCTTTTATGGTTTAAAGCCGGCCCGCAGATAACGACCTCCGCCTTCAAATTTTTAATCATATCCGTTAGTGCCGCAATAGCCTTTTCCCTGTTCTCTAAAAAGTAATTGTCCCCACATATTACCGTACCAACGATATCCGCGCCTTTCCGAAGCAGCATAGTTCGCAAAAGCATTCCCATTCCTACTGCACCGGCCTGTGCCTGGGGCTCTATATCCATCCTTTCGTCGCCGCCCAGACCGGCCTGTACCTGATTTAAAAATTGAACTACTCTTATCATTTTTTACGCTCCTTATGTATATCCGCTCTTCCCAAGAATGGAATCGATCCACGATGGATGCCTACAACGCCAATGCCTGTTTCAAAACCTTCTCTCCGTCCATCTTTGCGTAGGCAGCACTATCGATAACGGAAACCTTAATCCCCTTCGGCTCAAATTGCGCTTTCATTTTGTCAAGCGTGTACGCCACCTGCGGGCCGAGGAGTAAAATATCCGTATCATCCGCATATTTCTGGAAATCGCCTTCCGGCACCGCACGGACTTTTACATTTGATGCCAATTTAATTGCCGCGGTATTCATCTTGCTTACCAGCAGGTTCGTTGTCACGCCTGCCGCGCAGACCAAAGTAATACGTTTCATTCCCTTTCCTCCTTATTTATAAAATTTTTCATAAAGGTCGATAAACTCTTTCGCCATATCAATAATCATGATTGCGCTCATTAAATGATCCTGTGCATGTGCCAAAAGTACGGTCATATTTTTTATATTCCCGTCTACCTCCTCCTGGATGATCTTCGTTTGGAACCGATGCGCTTCGGTCAAATATTCACCCGCCTTATCTATTTGACTGCGCGCTTCTGCAATCTTGCCGTTTTTCGCGCTTTGGATTGCTTCCATCGCTTGGCTTTTGGCATCCCCGCTATTTACTATAAGCTTCATGGAAATTGCTTCAATATTCATTTTCATTCACCTTGTTCTATACAAATTTTACTTTCCTGTTCAAAGAGTAAAGCAATATTCGTGCCAAAACGCTTCAGGGCGGAAGAATTTTGGCGTAAATGCGATCCGATATTGCGATGGCGGCTATCTGTTTCATGTGTTTTGATTTTGTGTGCGAAGCAATACACATTATTACTAATATTACGGCACGATGATTGACTTTATTGGGCAGGTAAACTATACTTACCTTGATTAAATCGTGATCTTGGGGGCTTGAGCATGAAACGGATTGATATTGTGCGAAAAAGACTGGGCGAGCTGTCGGCGAAGGGGGGAGTCACCGCCGGGGAACTTGCGAAAGATCTGGGGCTTTCGCGCGCGAATGTGAGTAGTGATTTGAATAGGATGTGTAACGAGGGAAGCGTGGAGAAATTTGGAACAAGGCCGGTGTATTACAAAATTTCTTCCGCAGCGGCTGCGGAAGAACAGAATGCGGGGGCTTTGCTGGACCGTTTTGTCCGCGATAACCCCAGCTTGTACCATTGTGTCGAACAGGCAAAAGCCGCCGTACTGTATCCTCCGCACGGCATGCATATGCTTCTTTTCGGGGAAACAGGCGTGGGGAAATCCATGTTTGCCGAACTGATTTATCAATACGCACGCGACCGGAAATGCGTAGGGAAGGATGCGCCTTTCATCGTTTTTAATTGCGCGGATTATGCAAACAACCCCCAGTTGTTGGTCAGCCAGCTTATGGGAACAAAAAAGGGCGCTTATACCGGCGCGGATACGGACAAGCCCGGCCTGCTTGAAAAAGCGGACGGCGGATTTTTGTTTTTGGACGAAGTGCACCGCCTTCCTCCCCAGGGGCAGGAAATGCTGTTCACCTTTATTGACAGGGGCGTTTACCGGCGTCTGGGCGAAACGGAAAATGAGAGAAAAGCGACGGTCCTGCTCATTTGCGCCACCACAGAAGACCCGGATTCCACTTTGCTGAAAACATTTGTCCGCAGAATCCCCATGATTATAAAGATCCCGAATTTAAGCGAAAGGAACATGGATGAAAGGCTCAACCTGATCAGCCATTTCTTTCGCAACGAATCGGCCCGGCTCGGCAAGCCGATTTCCGTTTCCGTAAATTCCATGCGCGCCCTGCTGAGTTATCGCTGTCCAAACAATGTCGGCCAGTTGAAGAATGATATCCTGATTATCTGCGCGAAGGCGTATTCGGACTATATTTCGGGCAAAAAAGAGGATTTGCGTGTGGTCAGCTTTGATCTGCCGGATTACATAAAACAGGGGCTCTATCTGGAAACCACCCATCGCCAAATTTGGAACCGGCTCATTGGAATCAACAAGCGTTACTGCGTGTTTGACAGCAGCTCGAAAGAATTGCTGCTGCGGAACAATGAGGACGCGGAAAATATATACGAGATGATCGAAACCCGGATGCAGGAGCTGAAGGAGCGCGGTATCTCTGACGAAGAGATCAGTAAGGAGATCAGCAACGAAATCCGCCTGTATTATAAAAATTTTCTTGATATTTCAGAGCATCCGCAGGATTTCTCAAGCATAACAAACCTTGTCGGCGTCGAACTAATGGCGGCGGTTGACAAAATTCTTATGGAAGCACAGAAAAAATTAGCCCGCGATTTTGGAAACAACATCCGGTATGGTCTGGCCGTACATATTTATAACTCTATTACCCGGGTAAGAAGGGGCCGCAAAATCATCAATCCGCAGTTAAATCTCATCCGCAAAGAGCATGCCGCCGAATTTTCCGTTGCGCTGGACAGCCTGAAAATCCTCAATCAGGAATTCAACCTCACCATGCCCATTGATGAAGCCGGATTTTTGGCGGTCTTTTTTGACATTGACCACCTTGTCCGCATCAAGGAAAACGAAAAGGTACAGGTGATTGTGGTTGCCCACGGCACCACAACCGCCTCTTCGATGGCGTCCGTGGCAAACCGTTTGCTCGATATGAACTGTGTGATCGGGATTGATGCTTCCCTGGATGAGAACCCGCAGAAGGTCTATTCCAGATTGAAAGAGCGCCTTCTGCGCCTGCCGCAGAAAAGCAATTTGCTCCTGCTGGTGGATATGGGATCTCTGACGAATTTTTCCTCCGATCTTGAGGAGGAACTGAAAATCCAGGTGAAAACAATTCCTCTGGTCAGCACGCTGCATGTTATTGAAGCCGCCCGGAAGGCCGCTTTGGGATACCCCCTCGACTATGTGTATCAGGAGACCTTATCGGTAAATGAATTGCTTACGGGAACCTCCCGGTCGGCGCCGAACAAGAACAAGCTGGCAAAGATGTTTATCCTCACCATTTGCACACCCGGGGAAGGAAGCGCTCAGCTTCTAAAGAATATTTTGGACAGCCAGCTGAATTATCACAACGCTGTTTGCGAAACAATCGCGCTGAAGCTGGCGGATACGGAAAGCATTTCCACCCGGCTGGCTTCCATCCGCAATATCGGGAAGATCATCTGTATCGTCAGCACGTTTAAAATCGACCTGGATGTTGCACAGTTCGGTCTGACCGATGTGTTGGAAGGGAATGCGGTGCAGGAAATACAAAGGATTATTGATAAGGAAAACACCCTAATTGAAATTGGGCATACCCTTGCCAACATGCTGAAAAATATCAATAGTCATCACATTTTTGATGATATCCGCAGCGTAATCCAGCAGATTGAAACGCAAATAGAAAGGCAGCTGCTTTCCGATGTGCTGGTCGGCGTGTTTTGCCATATCGCCTGTATGGTTGACCGCATCCTGGGAAAGTCTCCGCTCAGTGAATTTCCGGATAAACAAGCTTATATCGAAAA
>JAAYWU010000020.1 GCA_012516295.1 Clostridiales bacterium
ATTCTCCATAGCAGCCTGCTTCCTAATTATTATCAAGCGAATTCAGATTTCCTCGCTTGGATTTAAAAAGCCCTTGAAAACCGTCAGAAAAAGAATTTTGATGTCAAGCAGAAAAGTCCAGTTTTCAATATAATAAATATCACATTTAATCCGTTCTTCAATCGAGGTATCTCCCCGCCAGCCATTCACCTGTGCCCAACCGGTAATTCCGGGGCGGACAAGATGCTTGAGCATATACAGAGGGATTTCCTCCCGAAACTTGTCCACAAAAAAGGGACGCTCCGGCCGGGGGCCGACCAGGCTCATGTCCCCTTTCAGCACATTGACAAGCTGGGGCAATTCATCAATGCTGCATTTCCGGATAAACGAGCCGAATTTAGTCCTTCGGTCGTCGTTTTTCGTGCCCCACGTCGTCATATCCGAATTCCCATCGCCCATCTTCATGGAACGGAATTTGTACATATAAAACGGACGTTTGTTTTTTCCGATGCGCTCCTGCTTATAAATCACCGGTCCCGGGGAGGAAAGCTTCACCCCTATGGCGGTAATCAGCAGAACCGGCGAAAACACGATAAGCGCCACCAAGGAAGCGGTTATGTCCAAGAGCCGCTTACAAAAGCTGTTCAGCATATTGTCCAGCGGGATTTTCCGGATGTTAATCAGCGGCATGCCTTCCACTTCGTCGATATACGGCCTTGTCGGAAGGTATTTTGTATAGAACGGGAGCAGGTTGGATTTGACGCCCGCCTTTTCGCAAACCTCAATGATATTCCCCAGCTCGGAAAACTCATGAAAATCCAGCGAGATAATAACTTCATCAATCCCCTTTTTTTCAAGAAGGGACGGCAATGTTCCGAAACCGCCGGCGTAAGCAATGTTCCGCCCGCCCGTGTTCACCTTGCTGTGACTTAAATACCCGACAAAATCATAGCCCAGGTTGCGATTGGCCATGACCCTGTCGTAAAACTCCGCGGATACTTCATTCCAGCCAACCAGCAAAAGATGCTTCAGGTTAAACCCCTTCGCCCGCATTTTGCGCAGTATTTTCCGCAGCGCCACGCGGCTGCACGACGAAAGGAGCGAATTGATCAGCCCATACAGAAGGACGACCATTCTGGAAACATGCACTTCTTTTAAGAAAAAGACGAGTACAAAGATAAAAATAACGCCGATAAAATTCGACTGAACAACCTTTCCTATTTCAGAAATCAGGGATTTGTGCCGGAAAGAATCATGAAGATCAAAATAATTATAAATGATAAAATAAACCGGAATAATGTAGAGCATTAACCGCAGGTAATAATTTAATCCAATATAAAAAGAGCCCTGGTAATTCAGAAAGTGAAGCCAAAACGCAAGTACCATGGAAAGCAGGCAAATACCGGCATCCAGCATTGCTAGAATGGCATTCAAAATCTTTTGATTTTCCTTAATCATCCGAATTTCCTCTGTTTATGTAATTGTTTTCCTATATTTTATAGGATTTGTTTTAATATGGCAAGTTTTCTCGCAAGATATCTCCATACTATTTACTTGTACATTCCCAGCTCGGATGATATAATAAACAGTAAATCGGGAATTTTAAGAACATTGGAAAGGTGAGAAGGCCGAATTATGTTAGCTTATAATTTGCTTCTATTATTGATAATCATTTTAGGATTCGGACTATGTGAAATAAAAAAGAGCAAGCGGAACAACGCGATTTTTCTATTGATCGTCTCTGTCGCGATGATTGTTATGTCGTATCTGCGCGCGGACACGGTCGGGATCGATTACATACAATACGCCGATTATTTTAAGCAGGTTCGCAACGGCGGCTGGTCGTTCCTGATCAGCGACGCGAACGGGTACCGGGTCGAACCCGGATACAGCCTGTTGAATTATTTTGTTTCTTTATTTACCGGTGACGTACATATTTTCATGCTCTTTGTTTCGATTCTCACGGTCGGATTGACCGCTGTACTTCTCTACAAATACTCCCCTGTCCCCTGGGTGGGAATGTTCGTATTCGCTTCTTTCGGCTTCTTCGGCAATTCCCTTAGCTTTTTGCGCCAATCCATCGCCATTGCGATTTTCCTGTATGCAATCAATTTCCTAAAGAAAAAGAAACTGATCCCTTATATTCTGATTGTCTTACTCGCAGCCAGTTTCCATAAATCGATCATCATTATGATTCCGGTTTACTTCCTTGCGCATATAAAGGTCAATTGGAAATCCCTAACCGCCTACGCTTCCCTTACCGCGCTGATTCTGGCCCTGTCCTGGCCGCTTTTCAATTTCGTTACAAAATATGTATACAAATATTACGCCACGGAGGAAGGCCTGTATTATATGCTGGGGCGCGACTGGCAGACTGCGGCCATTCCTGTCATTACCACCGTTACCATTTTAATTGTAAAGAATTCCATTCTGAAACGGGACGCAACAAATATTGTGCTGATCAACTTCTCCATATATTCCGGTCTGCTCTATATCATGACCTGCCAGCATTTCCTGTTCCAGCGGTTCGGCATGATGTTCTTTACCTCCGCAATTCTGCTGATTCCCGAACTGCTTGCAAGCGTCGGCGTGGAAAGCGTTCAGATCGACGGAATCGGCACAGAGTCCTTAAAAGCCTACAAGAATAAAGCGCAGAAGAAAAAAGCGCTGCAAGAGCGCCGCCAGGCCCAGATTAAGATTAACACGCATAAATATATTTATTACTACGCAACAGCAGCGGTCCTTTTCGTTGGCTTCCTATACAATACATGGATTCTGATTCAAAACCGGATCAACCTAATCCCTTATGTAACATTTTTAACGAAGAAATAAACCGTACAAATAATCACAGCCCCGGCTCATACGAGCCGGGGCTGCTTCGTTTTTAGGACACTTCCTTCATCAGTATATGGCACACCAGATCGGCCGCATGATCAATTTTGTCCGCACAATTGCTAAGATGCCGATATAGTTCCCGCATCTTAATAATGTATTTTATATCGTTTCCCGTTAACAGCTCCGCAATCGAGTTCCGGTAAAGTGCCTTCACCTTATTTTCGCTCTTTTTCGCTTTCATCGCGCTTTTGACAGAATCGTCCGGATTGGTTTTCATTGCACAAACCGCGTCATGAATGGATTGGCTGCCTGCATGAAGCATACAGGTAAAATCGATCAGCACCGGTTCCGACTGCTGAACCTCATAAATTTCCATCTGATTTACAGTCGTTTTATAGTAGTCCAAAACATCGTCCAGAGATTTTGACAACATATAAATATCTTCCCGGTCAAAGGGTGTGATAAAGGTTTTATTCAGAGCCTGCACTAATTCCCGCCGCTTCTTATCCGCATCTTTTTCAAGTGCTTTTACCTTATCCGCATAACTTTGATCAAGCGTTTCCATATAATTCTGAAGAGCATCTGCCGAATCAACCATATAGGCTGACTGCTCCTCCAGCAATTTATAAAAATCTATTCTCGTACCGAATATTTTCTGAAGTCTCATGGTTTCACCACCTCATATAATAATGTTGACTCTGAATCACCAGATTCGGATGTCCGGGTACAATGCAGGCAACGGGCAGTAAATCCGTATTCACCGCGTCTTCTTGCCTGTTCGTTAGGGTATTTCCCGTCAATAAAATTGAGCCATTGCCAGATAGATCAGCGCAGACAGAATAAAGCTAGCCGGTATGGTAATCATCCACGCCGCGAGCATGCTTTTTGCATACAGCCAGCCGACCGCGTTCGGCCTGTCTGCTGCACCCACGCCCATGATCGATGAATTAACAATTTGCGTTCCGCTGATCGGAAATCCCATAATAGAAGCCGAAACAATGACCGCCAAAGAGGATATCTGCGCGCTTACGGAGTGAATGGTCCGAACGCCGAATATTTTTGTTCCAACGCTTTTAATCATGGTGACACCGCCCAGCACCAAGCCGAAGGAGATGGACAGCGCTGCTATCAGG
>JAAYWU010000238.1 GCA_012516295.1 Clostridiales bacterium
AGCTTTTTTGAACTCCCGGCTATGCCGGGAGTTTCAAATTACAAGAAAAACAGCCGGAAATCATAAAGTTTCCGGCTGTTCTTATGGCAAAGCCGGTATTAGTCCGCCTCGCTCTCATTGTTCCCGGAGTTCCCGGATAATTTTCTTTTGTCGGTCTTAATAACCGCATAAACTTCATCTTCCGGATCGAGTATTTTAACCTCTGCGGGCAGATTGAAATCAGCGCCGGTGACGTTTTCTCCGGAATTTTTCTTTGAGATATCCGCGGCTACCTCGTTCGGTATCAGCGCGGTCTTTCCTTCCACCTCAACTTCCGGTTTAAGAACCTGTAACTGTAATAGTCTGCTTTCCAATTCCGATTGGCCATTGAAACGAATCGGCAAAATCATTCGAACATTTTGATCCTTCTCGGCCAGTTGAACGGAAACATGCAGAATTTTATTATCTACGGGGTGTTTTTGGACTTCCTTGATAAAACCAAATTCTTTTTTATCGCCTAACGCAACCCACAATTTTGCAGTTTCCCCATGTTTCGCGATTATTTTGTTCATCGCGGAACATTCAAACTTTACAGGGGTGGAAACAGCCCCCGGTCCATTAATAACACCCGGTACAAAACCGGCACTCCTTACTTTTTTCGTGCTTTCGCTTCTTTCCATCGCATTTAAAATGATCTCTTGCATAATAGACTCTCCTTGCTTTCGTACTATTTTCGAATGTATTCGCTATTTTTTATTCTACACAATAATTATTAACTAGTCGTGAATACCTCGCCTGCTTTAAACGAAAACCGCCCGACTCCTTTGAAAAACGGAGCCAGACGGCGTAAATTCCTTGCTATTCTTCGATTTTTGTGCCTATTTGCTTGAACCAGTTCAATAGCTACAGCCCTTTTTGTGCTTCGTTTTCCATTGGCATTCTTGATTGCTATTGACTTTTCTAGTCTTCCTGTCCGGAATGGAGCATCCACGCAAGCGATGCGATTATCCAGGAAACAAGGCTTTCCGCGCCCTCGTTCGGATTGGGCTCTCCGGCGGTAATGCCGTCCCTGCAGCCGCCCGTGTCCGGATCAATGAGGGAAACCTTCCGGATGTTCTGCCCGGTGTACCAGCCGAGGCATTCCCTGGCTCGATCCAGGTAGCGTGGCTCACCGGTCAACTCGTGGGCTTTCAGGCAGACCAGAAGCGTTTCGCATGCCTCCACCGGCTGCTGGTCGTATTCCGCCGGTTCCTGCCCTTTCACGAACCAACCCTTGCAGCCCACCGGATGAAAAATATCACCGGCAAAGGTTTTCTCCAGAAGGAAGTCTAGGCTTTCAAAGCCGATTTCGCGGTATCTTTTTTCCCCTGTTGTTTCATACGCAATCAGCATCGCCCATGGCAGGATGGAATTGCAGTATGTGATTTTATCCTCAAACCATTTCCAGTCCGGAGCGGCGCAGCACTCATAGGCATCGCTGATTTCGGAGGCGAGGCGGATCACGAGTTCGCGGGAACCGCTGCCTTTCCAGTAATTCAATCCGATCACCGCGGAGGCTTTCGACCTAAGATATGTAAGCTCGTTGCAACCGGACACCGTCTGGCACAGAAGGTCATCCGCCACGCCGCGGATTTCTTCCGGCAGGCCGGCCCGGGACGCTGTGAAGCCCAGCGCCCACATGCAGCGCCCGAAGCAGTCCTGCGAGCCTTTTTCCTCCGAAAAGCGGCGGTCGTAATCCATAAAGTTGCGGAACCATGCCCCGTTTTGTGCGTAGAGCAGGAAGCCGAGATAGCGGACCGCCAGCTCCAGATATTTCTGTTTCTTTGTCATCTCATAGAGCAACGAAGCCATAATGAGCGCCCGCGCGTTGTCGTCGGTGGTGTAGCCCTTGCATGGATCTGGCACGGAACGTTTCGCATGCTGAAACATGCCGGTGTCGTCGGTCATGCGGAAAATATAGGCGTCATTCGGCAATCTTAAGTCTCTCATGCTCAGCTTCGCTCCTTTCGCAAGCTTCTTGGTGCGCCTTACGGAAGGTTGTAACGTAACGGTCCGCAACAGCATCCCAGCGCATTGTTTTGCCGAAGCACAGGGTCTTTGCCTCCATCTCCTTCCGTTTTTCAGGATGTTCGATCAGAAAATTGATGGCATCGCCAAGCGATCGGGCGTCCTTAAACTCAGCAAGAAGGCCGCGGCCGTCCGCGAGCATTTCCTCCGCGTAGAGATAGGGCGTGGAAACGATCACCCTGCCGTAACCCGCCGCATAGGCGAGGGTTCCGCTGACCGCCTGATCGCGGTTAAGGTACGGCGTCATATAGATATCGGAAAGCTGCAGCCCCCGGACGATTTCCTCTTTCGTCAAATATTTATTCACAAACCGGACATTGTTTTCCAGCCGAAGTTCCCGAACCTTCTTTTCCAGGCTGTCGCGGTAGGCCTCGCCATACTGCTTACGCACGACAGGGTGGGTC
>JAAYWU010000239.1 GCA_012516295.1 Clostridiales bacterium
CAATACGACATCAAGTTCGTATGCCTCTCCCACAATACGCTGCGCGGAGCGGCGGGCGGCGCTGTTTTAATGGCGGAGCTTCTTTGCGCAAAGGGCTATCTTGATTAACAATCCTTGCAAATATTAACAATCCTTGCGAATTTGGAGGTTATTTCATGAAAAAACTGATATTTGAGGGATCCGGTGTTGCGCTGGTTACGCCAATGAAGGACGACGGTTCCGTAGATTACGAAGTATTGGATGAATTGATTGAATTTAATATTGCAAACGGAACGGACGCAATCATTGCCTGCGGCACAACAGGAGAATGTGCGGTTTTAAGCCATGACGAGCATTGCGATGTTGTAAAGTTCGTCGTCGATAAAGTAAATAAAAGAATTCCGGTTATCGCAAGCTCCGGCAGCAACGATACCCGTTATGCGCTTGAGCTTTCCCGCTCTATGCAGGAGCTTGGAGCGGATGGGCTTCTGATGGTTACCCCTTATTATAACAAAACGTCCCAGGCCGGGCTTGTAAAGCATTACACCTATATTGCCGACCGGGTTGATCTTCCGATCATTGTTTACAATGTGCCGTCGCGCACCGGCTGCAATATCAAGCCGGAAACCTATCTGGAGCTGTCAAAGCATCCGAATATCAATGCGACCAAAGAGGCTAACGGGGACATTTCCTCCGTCGCGCGCACGATTGCCCTTTGCGGAGAGAATTTACATGTTTACTCCGGAAACGACGACCAGACATTGCCGATGCTGACTTTAGGCGGCAAGGGGGTCATTTCCGTGCTGGCGAATATCCTTCCCGGTGTCATGCACAAACTGTGCGCCGACTACTTCGCGGGCGATATCGCTTCCAGCCGCGACGCTTTTCTGAAGTATATCGAACTGATGCAGGCCATGTTTATGGATGTAAACCCGATTCCCGTAAAGGAGGCTATGAAGATCCTCGGCTTTAAAAGCGGCGACTGCCGTCTGCCTTTAACAGGAATGAGCGAAGAGGCTCTTTTGAAACTGACCGCGATCATGAAAAAATATAATTTGGTAAAATAAAAACCTGTTCGGAGGAACGTTAAAATGACAAGGATAATTGTCGGCGGATGCAATGGGAAAATGGGCCGCGAAGTCGCTTCCTGCGCGGCCCAGCGTGAAGATTGCAAAATCGTCGGCGGAATTGATATAAACACAGAAGTAAAACATGATTTTCCGGTATTCGCAAAACCAGCGGATATTAACGTGGATGTGGACGTAATTATTGACTTTTCGAATCCGGCGCTCCTCTCCTCTCTTCTCCAATATGCGCAGATTCACAAAACACCGCTCGTCCTGTGCACAACCGGCTATAACAACGCACAGGTGGAAGCGCTGAAACGGGTATCTGCCGAGGTTCCCGTGTTCTATTCGGGCAACATGTCGCTCGGAGTGAATTTGCTCATTGAACTTTCCTAAATGGCAGCGAAAGCTCTGGGCGGCGGGTTTGACATTGAAATCGTAGAGAAGCACCATAACCAGAAGATTGATGCCCCGAGCGGTACCGCGTTAATGATTGCCGATGGGATTTCCTCCGTTTTAAAAGGAAACACGCATTACATGTACGACCGGCATTCGCAGCGTAAAAAAAGGGATCCCTCGGAAATCGGGATTCATTCCTGCCGCGGAGGAACGATTGTCGGTGAACACGAAGTCATTTTTGCCGGGGATCAGGAGGTTATCACGCTGTCGCATTCAGCCCAATCCAAAGGCATTTTTGCGGCGGGCGCAGTAAACGCAGCCGTCTATCTGGTCGGTAAGCCCGCAGGACTTTATAATATGTCTGATTTACTGAAAAAGGAGGGTTCCTCATGAATTTAGAACCGGTTATTACCACCGTCAATGATATTACACTGGTCACCTTGCAGAATTGCCCGTCGGAATTTTCCTTTATAGCGGATTTATTCCAAAAAATATCGGACTGCGGCGTAAACGTGGATATGATTTCCCTAGCCCCGACACAGGGAGCGTTCACATCCATTTCCTTTACGATTTCCGATAATGACTTGGATAAAATTCTTTCCTTTACATCCCATTTACGCGATACTTCCAATATTAAAACGATAGTAAGCAGCGGGAACTGTAAAATTTCCGTTTACGATCAGAACATGAAGGATACCCCCGGCGTGGCCGCGAAAGTGTTCGCCGCCGCCGCAACGATCGATGCGGATATTCGCTTGATTACAACGTCTGAGGTGGATATCTCCCTGCTGATTACCGCAGCGGATTTTGACCAGACGCTTCATGAAATCGAAAAAGCTATGCAGATTTCCAAATAAAAACAGCCTGCAAAATGCAGGCTGTTTTTATTTGAAAAAGTAAACACCCACCGGGAATAGATAGACGGCAAACAGAACGGCAAAAAAGAGTACCGTAAACGCCAAAGCCCCCGGCAGCTCCAGAAACTGTATCCGGCGGTAGCTGCCGTTTTTCAGGAACCGATACCAGACAATGCATAAGAGGATTCCCGCTGCGGACAGGAGCAAGCCGGTCTTAAACCCCGTGGGAAGATAGGAAAAGATAATCCTGTTCTCCCCTTTTTGCAGCTTCACAGCCATCCAAGAGCCAAGGACGCGCTGAATTTCCGTATTTTTATGATTTACCATCGCGGTAAACCCATCGTCGGCGGTAATCGGCAGAAAAAGCCAGGAATGATTATCGTTTGCGGTAGCAGTCCCGACAATTTGATTTCCGTCTTGCTTCAACTGCGCCGCCGTCGTTCTGCCGACAGCCTGTTTTAACACATCGTCCTTTAATCCGGCAAGGCCGAAGGATTTTGCGTCAACTTCTTTTAATACTTCGATTTCCACTTCCACCATTTCATCCTGGAAGGTTCCAAGCGCCAAAAGGCCGTTATTCATCTGACTGGGGTAATCTTCCTGAACCAGCTTGCCGTTTACAAAAACATTGAAGCTGGAATTGATATGCTCAATCAGATTATTGGAAAGCTTGTCAAAGCAGTCAAAATATAAGGTTTGCTTCTCTTTGACCGGAATGTGGTAAATCAGCATGCCGGTTTTACTGTTGTCCTGAAATGTCAGGCTATATCGATTATTATCGTACTGATATTCGATGTTTGTTTTGGCCGACGGTTCGTAATTTACAAAGAGCTTTTCATCGGTATGAAAGACGGATTCAAAAATTGCCTGCTGAAGGTTCAGCCGGGAAGTGTCCGGCAGATTTTTCAAGGCTTCTATGGAATTGGAATCCATTACAAAACCCACCGGAAGCGTTATCTCATTTTTTACGATTTCGTACTTATCATTTCCATACACGATGTCACTCCGGCCCTGTAAGTCGACAGGCTGAACGATTGTGTATTTATTCCCTAAAATCGCATCCGTCAGCTTTGTCCCCCCGTTTGAATTCACTTCCATCCAATAGGAGGAGTAGCCCAGCTTTTTCATCGTATACAGGAAGCTTTCGTTTGTCAGCGATGTATAATGGCTCAGAGTAGCATACCCTATGCCACCGACAAGATTAACGTCAAAGTACTTTTTTTCTGTTTTTACGCGGTAAAGCGTGTCATCCTGAATTTTGCCGCCCAGCTCAATAACCGGCAGGGCACTTCTTTCGCTGTGTGCGGCAGAGGCGATGTAAACGCTGGAATGAAAAACCGCCTCGAGCAGCACAACCAGGCAAAGCAGCACGGAAAAGGCCGCCTTGCTGAGCTGCCTGTAACGATAAAGAAGGAGCAGAACAAAGTAAGCAAGCGCCGCCGTAAGGAAGAAAGCGAGCAGCAAGCGCAGGCTTTCACTATTCCCCCATAGGGTTCTCGTATAAACCGTAACCGTGTGATAATCCTTGTAAAGGATCAGCCATACCGCGATAAATACGGCCCCGCCCGCCAGCATGGCGCCAAACAGGGGAATAATGCGGCTGTGGGAAAACCGGATATCCTCATTGATACCGGATATAATGACAGCAAGCAGAATCAAGCCGAAAAAGACGGTTATATATCCGTAACGAACGGGAAAGGCCTGATAGTTGCCCGTATGCCACATTTTATTGACCGGTTCAATTAAGACAGGCGTCATCATGAGCAGGAAAATATAAAAGGAGAAAGCCGCGGTTTCCGTCTGCTTCTTTACAAACAGAAGATACATTACTACCGCTGAAAATACGGCGCTTGTGCAAAGGATTACCACCAGAGTCGTATCGAACCGGGTAAAGAATGTTCCCACGCGGAGGCTGGTAAACAAATTCCCCGTCCTTGCGGATTGAACATACTGCATCAGCGCCGGAAGCCAGACGACAGCCGTAAGCAGCGCAACCACCAGCGTGGAAATTTCAAACAGCAGCAGGACTTTTCTGCGGCGCTCCCGCGGGGCGAAAAAATAGATATACAGGCCAAAGGAGAGCACGAGAAAAATCGTGACCATATAACTCAAATAAAAATTAACCGTCAGCATGGCGGTATAGGAGAAAATATAAAGCCCTGCCCTTTCCTTCTGAATCAGCCTGTCCAGCCCGATTAAAAGAACCGGAAACAGATACATCATATCAAGCCATACGTGATTCTGATAATAGAACATTGTGTATCCGCAGAATGCATACATAACCGACAGGGCCGTACTCTGCATCAGCGTGAGATTTTTAAAACGGTACCGGAAAAAGATTTCAGCGGTGAGCGCGCACGTCATCATTTTCAAGAGGACAAGAATATTGACAAATTGGTAAATGCCTGCCTTATCGACCAAAGCAACCAAAAAAGAGAAAGGACTGGAAATAAAAAAGAGAAAACCGCCCCAGAAGTTCATGCCCCCGCAATTCTGCATGTTCAGGAACATATTCGCTTTGCCGGCTAAAATATCCTTAAAATCCAATAAAAACGGAATTACCTGCTGGTTCATATCGCACCAGGAAAGGGAATTCATTCCAAAGGGATACATCTGGCAAACACAAAATACGGACAGCATTAGAAGCATTACCGCGGCGGGCGCGGCCAGATAGGCGCATTTTCTCTTCATTCTGTGTTTTCCTCCGTAAAATCAATAGTCTGTCTTATTATAAGGAATAAATTGCATAAAATCAATCAAAAGGGCCCGCACCTGGTTTCAGGCGCGGACCTGCTTCTTTTTTACTTGGATTCGAAATCAGTCGACCAGATTTACTTTATGAAAGATTTTCTTGCCTTTTTTAATAATAATATATTTCTTTTCAAAATCCTTGGAAGTCAATTTTGCTGTTGTTTCGGAAACTTTTTCATTATCTATGGAAATACCGCCCTGCGTAATCAGGCGTCTCCCCTCTCCCTTTGACGGAGCAAGCTTTGTTTTTACCAGAAGATCCAGAACACCGATTTCGCCATTTGTAAAATCCGCGGCGGTAAGATCGGTGGAAGGCATGTTATCCGTATTCTCACCGGAGCCGAACAGCGCGCGCGCGCCTTCCTGCGCCTTGTTCGCTTCTTCTTCGCCGTGAATCAGCTTGGTAACTTCATAGGCTAAGATTTCCTTCGCTTTATTCAGTTCACCGCCCTGCAGCTTTGCAAGCTCATTGATTTGGGACAGCGGCAGGAAAGTTAGGATTTTCAGGCACTTGATTACATCGGCGTCACCGATATTGCGCCAGTACTGGTAAAAGTCGAACGGCGATGTCTTTTCCGGATCGAGCCATACCGCACCCTTTTCCGTCTTGCCCATCTTCTTGCCTTCGCTGGTAGTCAAAAGGGTAAAGGTCATGCCGTAAGCTTCCTTGCCTTCCTTACGGCGGAGAAGCTCCACGCCGCCGATAATGTTGCTCCACTGATCATCCCCGCCGAGCTCCAACTGGCAGTTGTATCTGTGGTTCAATTCCAGGAAATCATAGCTCTGCATAATCATATAGTTCAGTTCAAAGAAAGAGAGGCCCCTTTCCATGCGCTGTTTGTAGCATTCTGCGGCAAGCATGCGGTTTACGGAGAAATGTACGCCGATATCGCGTAAGAATTCGATATAATTCAAATTCAACAGCCAGTCTCCGTTATTCGCCATAATTGCTTTGCCTTCGGAAAAATCGATCAGGCGGGACATCTGCTTTTGGAAACATGCAATATTATGGTCGATTTCGTCTTTTGTCAGCATTTTGCGCATATCGGATTTTCCGGACGGGTCGCCGATCATGCCGGTTCCGCCGCCGAATAAGGCAATCGGCGTATGCCCGGCGCGCTGCATATGGG
>JAAYWU010000240.1 GCA_012516295.1 Clostridiales bacterium
AAAATATATTTTTAAAATGATTTAAAAATATAAAATATTTTTAAAATATAGTGCCCCGCCTTGCAAATACTGTCAATATATTGTAATATAATTTTAGCGGCAGTATAACTTAGGAGGATCTATAACATGTCTATTCAGTTTGATGCAAGGCATCTTTCACGTTTTATCGGGCAAAATGAACTTACTGCTATTGCGCCGCAAGTAAAGCTTGCGCACGAAGCGCTTCATTCCGGGAACTGTGCTGGAAATGATTTTATCGGGTGGGTCGATCTGCCTACCAACTACGATAAAGAAGAATTTTCCCGTATTAAGGCGGCTGCGAAGAAAATTCAGTCAGACACCGATGTTTTTGTAGTAATCGGAATTGGCGGTTCCTATCTTGGAGCGCGCGCGGCCATTGAATTTTTAAAGTCTCAAAACTATAATTCCATGAAGAAAGATACACCGGATATCTATTTTGCCGGCAACAGCATCAGCTCCTCCGCGTTAAGTGAGCTTTTGGAGATCTGCGAGGGCAGGAACGTTTCCGTAAATGTCATTTCGAAATCCGGTACTACCACCGAACCCGCGATTGCGTTCCGCGTATTCCGCAAATATCTGGAGGATAAATACGGCAAAGAGGAAGCGTGCAGGAGAATTTACTGTACGACCGACAAATCCCGCGGCACGTTAAAGCAGCTTGCCGACAAGGAAGGATACGAAACCTTTGTTATTCCGGATAATGTAGGCGGAAGGTACTCGGTCTTAACAGCAGTCGGCCTGCTTCCGATCGCTGTCAGCGGCGCGGATATTGATGCGCTGATGGCCGGCGCGGCGAAGGCACAGAAAGAATATAGCAATCCGGATATGGCGGCAAATGCCTGCTACCAATACGCCGCTGTCCGCAATATTCTGTACCGCAAGGGAAAGGAAATCGAAATCCTTGTCAGTTATGAGCCCTGTTTTACCATGATGTGCGAATGGTGGAAGCAGCTTTACGGCGAAAGCGAGGGCAAGGATAATAAGGGCCTTTTTCCGGCGTCCGCGATTTTCTCCACCGATCTGCATTCGATGGGGCAGTACATTCAGGACGGCAAGCGTTCTCTGTTCGAAACCGTCGTGCTGTTTGAGAAGGCAAAGAAAGACCTGTTCATCGAAAGCGATGCGGAAAATGCAGACGGCTTGAATTTCTTGCAGGGAAAGAGCATGGCATACATCAACGAAAAGGCATTTGAAGGTACGGTGCTGGCCCACACAGACGGCGGCGTGCCGAATATTGTCCTCCGCATTCCCGATTTTTCGGAAGAGTCCCTCGGTTATCTGATATACTTCTTTGAAAAGGCTTGTGCAATTTCCGGAAGTATGCTGGGGGTAAATCCCTTTAATCAGCCCGGCGTCGAGAGCTATAAAAAGAATATGTTCGCACTTTTAGGCAAGCCCGGATATGAATCCGAGAAGGATGCATTGGAAGCAAGATTAAAGAATTAAAAAACACAGGAGTTTTCTCCGCTGCTGCGGAAAATATTAATATAGGGGGAGCTTTATATGATTACTCTTATTGTTGGCAGAAAGGGTTCTGGCAAGACGAAGAAACTGATTGAGCGTGCAAATGAAGCGATTGAAAAATCCAACGGGAATGTCGTGGTGATTGAGAAAGGCTTAAAACTCACCTATAACATTTCTCACCAGGCGAGGCTGATTGACAGCGACGCTTATGGAATTTTGGGTACCGATGCGCTCTGCGGCTTTATCAGCGGTATTTGTGCCGGCAATTATGATGTAACGGATATCTTCGTAGACTCCACTTTAAAGATTATTGGCCAGGATATGAAGGCCCTTGTCCAGCTTACTGAAAAATTGAATACGCTTTCTTCTCTGGCGGATACAAAAATAACATTGCTGATTTCCGAGGATCAAAGCGAATTGCCGAAGGAAATCGATTCTGTTACGGAACAAATCTGAATGTAGCTTTTGAAAAGAAGCTGCCGCAGGCATTTTGTCCTTCGGCAGCATCTTTATGAATCGAATTCTCGCAATTTTCTATTGACAAATCATCAATAAATCTATATAATTAGCTATTGTAGCGCTGAGGTGTATTATGCTTCTCAATCTAAAAAAAGTGTTTTCCGAAGACAGCGAAAGCTGTTCATTTGATTACGGGCTGGATTTGTCGTCCACCGATATAAATGGATATTATCCGTTTGTTTCGCCCGTATCTGTTAAAGGCACTGTTAAAGGTCGGGATGGTTTTGCTCAGCTGAACGCCGAAGTTTCGTTCGAGTTTTCCATACCTTGCGATCGGTGTACCAAGCAGATCAACAAACATTTTCAGTACACTTTTTCGCATGTTTTGGTGTTGTCCCTGGAAAACGAGGATGATATCAACTATATTCAGGTAACGGATTATACCTTGGATTTGGACGAACTTATGCGCGCGGATATCTTGCTTGAACTTCCTACAAAATTTCTGTGCCGTAAAGACTGCAAGGGCTTGTGCCCGGCTTGCGGGCAGGATTTAAACGAAGGAACCTGTAACTGTAATTTACATCAGATTGATCCTCGTTTGGAGGTTCTTAAAAAACTGATAGACTAGTCTGAGTTTTATAAGGAGGTGCTGACGATGGCGGTACCAAAGAGAAAAGTGTCGAGTGCCAGACAAAATAAAAGACGTTCAAATGTTTGGAAGATTAGTGCTCCTACGCTGGTAAAATGCCCGAAATGTGGTGAGTACAAAACCCCACACAGAGTATGCGGCAGTTGTGGTTACTACAACGGTAGGGAAGTTATCAAAAAGGAAGCATAAGCTTTCATTTGATTTTCCGGAAATGTAGAGAAGGAGAAATCCTTCTCTTATTTTTTTATTACATCGAGGAGTTAACATGCCAGTTAAAATTTTATCGGTAGAGAAAGACAGCCCCGCCCAAAAGGTAGGTATTCTTCCCGGGGAAACGGTAATATCTATTAACGGAAACCGGATCGACGACGTTTTAGATTATCGTTTTTATGAAACCAACAAGAATTTAACCGTGGAATTGACCGACCAGTTTCAAAAACCCCATACGGTTCATATCCGTAAGGGTGAATATGAGTCCATCGGTCTGGAATTTGAAACGTATTTGATGGACGAGCAGCGTTCCTGCAGAAATAAATGTATATTCTGTTTTATAGACCAGCTTCCAAAAGGGATGCGCAGCACGCTTTATTTCAAGGATGACGATTCCAGGCTGTCTTTCCTGTTTGGGAATTATATTACCCTTACGAATATGAATGAGTATGATATTGATCGGATTATCAAAATGCATATCACCCCGATTAATATTTCCGTACACACGACGAACCCGGAGCTTCGCGTGAAAATGATGAACAACCGGTTTGCCGGCGAATCCTTGCGGTTTATGTATAAGTTAGCCGCCGCGGGGATTAAAATAAATGCCCAGCTTGTTCTTTGCAAGGGGATTAACGACGGCGAGGAACTGAAACGCAGTCTGACGGATTTAGGGAACCTGTACCCCGCGGTGCAGAGTATAGCGGCGGTTCCGGTTGGCCTTACGAAATTCAGGGAGGGGCTTTATCCCCTGGAGTCCTATGATAAGGAATCTGCTGAACAGACGGTAAGGATTGTCGAAGAGTTCGGGGACCGGTTTGTAAAGGAATACGGGCAGCGGATCTGCTATGCGGCAGACGAGTTTTACCTGAAAGCAGAGCGTCCGATCCCTCCTGCGGAATTTTACGGCGATTTTGAACAGCTTGAGAACGGCGTGGGTTTAATTGCAAATTTAAAGCAGGAATTCGAGGATGCGCTGGCGAATTTATCGAAATGTGAAATAAAACGACATGTTACTTTAATAACAGGGGTAAGCATATACAGTTTTTTGAACACTTTACTTGACGGATTAAGAATAAAATGCCATAATTTGATTTGCAATGTGATTCCAATTGTAAATGAATTTTTTGGAGAAACCATAAATGTAACGGGTTTGGTGACCGGTGGGGACATCCTGAAACAGCTGCGGGGGAAAGATTTGGGGGATGTACTGATCGTTCCCGCTGTTATGCTCCGCAGGGAAGGAGATCTTTTTCTTGATGATGTTTCCCTTGAAGATTTGAGCAAAGAGCTGAATGTGAAAATTGCGGTGTCGCCGAACGATGGATATGCGCTTTTAAATACAATTGTAGGGTGTGATGTTGTTGTCTAAACCGGTTGTTGCCATTGTTGGCAGACCAAACGTAGGAAAATCAACACTTTTTAATAAATTAATCGGCGAACGTCTTTCGATAGTCGATGATGTGCCCGGTGTCACGAGGGACCGGATTTACGGAGAATGTGAATGGAGCGGCAGAAAGTTTTCCATAGTCGATACAGGCGGAATTGAACCTGCGTCCAATGATGTTATTCTGTCACAGATGCGCAGCCAGGCTCAGCTTGCGATTGACGCGGCGGATGTCATTGTTTTGGTTACCGACATCCACACCGGTGTGGTTGCAACGGATTCGGATATTGCGGCCATGCTTTTAAAAAGCGGAAGGCCGGTTGTCCTCTGTGTGAACAAGTGTGATACGGTCGGCAGCCCGCCTCCGGAATTTTATGAGTTTTATAATCTGGGACTGGGGGACCCCGTTCCGGTTTCTTCTGTTCACGGCCATGGCACGGGGGATTTGTTGGATTTGATTGTGAAAAACCTCCCCGCTGAGGAAGAGGATGAAAATGAAGGCGAACTGATTAAAGTAGCCATTATCGGCAAGCCTAACGTTTGGAAATCTTCTTTGGTTAATAAGATTGCCGGGGAAGAAAGATGCATTGTTTCCGATATTGCCGGAACCACCCGGGATGCCATTGACACCACAATAGAAAACCAATACGGCTGCTTTACGTTTATCGATACCGCCGGGCTTCGAAGGAAGAGCAAAGTAGAGGATTCCATTGAAAAATACAGCGTTATACGCGCTCAGATGGCGATTGAACGTGCGGATGTATGTGTTATCATGATAGACGCTTCCGTCGGCTTTACGGAGCAGGATTCAAAAGTAGCGGGGCTGGCACACGAAGCGGGAAAAGGCTGCGTGATTGCCGTTAACAAATGGGATGTCATTGAAAAAGACGACCGCACGATGATAGAATACCGGAAAAAGCTGGAACAGGACTTTTCGTTCATGTCCTATGCGCCCATGATCTTTATTTCGGCGAAAACAGGCCAGAGGCTCGACCGCCTTTTTGACCTGATTAAGCATGTGGCAAACGCAAATTCCATGCGTATTGCTACAGGAATGCTCAATGATGTATTAGCACAGGCAGTGGCTAGGGTACAACCACCGACCGATAAGGGAAGGAGGCTGAAAATTTATTACATGACCCAGGCAACCGTAAAACCACCTACTTTTGTATGTTTTGTGAATTCCGCACAACTGTTTCATTTTTCCTATCAAAGATATCTTGAAAACCGGATTCGTGAAACATTTGGGCTGGAGGGCACTCCGATAAGGTTTATCATACGCGAGCGCGGAGATAAGTAAGGGGGAGTTATTAGTGTTTGGTTATGTTAAGGATTTTGCACTTCCAACCGTTATAGTTGCGATTATTTCTTATCTTTTGGGGAGTATTAGTTTTTCGATTATTTTCACCAAGTTATTTAATAACGTGGATATTCGAACAATGGGGAGCGGTAATGCAGGTGCAACAAACGTGCTTCGTTCAGTAGGAACAAAGGCTGCAATTTTTACTTTTATCTTCGACTTTTTAAAGGGCGCGATTTCTGTAATCATTGGCAAGGCGGTTTTCGGTTATTTCTGCGACATGGCCGGCGCATCTCCGATGATTGTCCAGTATGGCGCTTATATTGCGGGAATGGCTTGCGTAATCGGCCATATTTATCCCATTTACTTCGGCTTTAAGGGCGGTAAAGGCGTCCTGACGAGCGCAGCGATGATTGCTCTGATTGATTGGCGTGTTTTTATCGTCGTTATCTCAATATTTATCATTGTTTTTCTTATTACCAGAATTGTTTCGTTATCTTCTATGCTTGCTGCCGGATCCTTTCCGATAGCTACCTTTCTTATTACTTATTTTTTGGATTACCGGAACGGGGGTATGAGTCCTGAAGTTACCCTGACTTATGTGTGGGTCACATCGGTCATAGCGCTTATCATGGCCCTTACCATCATTTATGAACATCGTTCCAACATTGAGAGGATTAAGAATGGCACAGAGAAGAAATTGACGATCAATCATAAATCATAAAAAAACAGGCCGCCTCAATGGGACGGCCTGTTTTTCTGCGGTAGGGATGACTTTTTTTATCAGGCAGGGAAAAAGAAAAAAGGAGCCGCTTCATGGCTCCTCTAAACTTAAATGTTTTGTTTTCATTAGACAGCACGGGTAACCTTGCCGGAACGCAAGCAGCGGGTGCAGGCGTAAATACGCTTAGGTGTACCGTTCACAACTGCTTTAACACGCCGAATATTGGGTTTCCAGGTTCTGTTAGAACGTCTATGCGAATGGGATACTCTTATACCGAAAGCCATGTCCTTGCCACAAACATCACATTTTGCCATGTGTCTGCACCTCCTTTAAAAAGGGCTGTTATAGAATCGCAACATTGATATTCTATCAGAAAATCAATATAATTGCAAGCCCCTTTTCGTTATAATATTC
>JAAYWU010000241.1 GCA_012516295.1 Clostridiales bacterium
GGTCAAACGCCTTCACTTAATTGTGGAAGCGCTTCAAAAAGCGGATTTTCCCATTTTGTGGACGCATATCGGCTCCGGACCGCTCAACGATGAGATAAGGGAAATGGCTTCCAAGCTTCCTTCCTGCGTCCAAACGGAATGGAAGGGGCAGATGGACAATGCCTCCATTATGGATTATTATAAAACCACCGCGATTTCCGCCTTTGTGAACGTCAGCGCCAGCGAAGGCATTCCGGATTCTATTATGGAGATCAGTTCGTTCGGCGTACCGGTGATTGCAACGGATGTCGGCGGCACAGGGGAAGCGGTCATAACCGGTGAAAACGGGTATCTTTTGCCGGCGGACTTTTCCCCGGAAATGCTCTTGTCGCGCCTGCGCGCATTAAAGGAACTTCCCGACGGGGAATACGCGCGGCTTTGCCAAAACGCGCGCAGATTGTGGAATGAAAAGTTTAATGCGCAGAGGAATTACGAAAAATTTTATAAGGAGATCAGTCAATGAATTTGATGTATCTCACTTTTCAGGAGGATGCTCCGCTGTATTTGGGCGTAAAAAATAAGATAGAAGGCCAAATCAGCGCGTTCGAAAAGCTGGGTTATCGGGTAACCTGTTCCATGTGGCAGGGAGGCCGTTTCCGCTTCTTTGGTGCGGATTCCTTTGAAAAGCCGCTTGACCCGGCAAAAAGGCTTATGAAACAGATGGCTGCCATTGCGAATGAATATATCGGCAGGCATCCGTTTGATGTTTTATACATGCGGCTTGACCGCATCAGCTCCGATGTGATTCGAATCTGTAAAACCGCCCGGGCGAATCATGTGAAAACCATCGTGGTGGAAATCCCGAATTATCCTTATTTGGGGGATTATGTACGCAATATAAAATATGCGAAGTCGCTGGGAACAAAAGCCAAAACGGCGGCAAAGGTTGCGGTGACGGTGCTGGACGACCGGCTGTCCGGCAGACAACTGAAGAAGTATGTTGACGCGGTTGTACTGTACGGGAACAAGGCGGATTCTTTCTTTGGCGTAAAAGCTATGAACGGCGACAACGGGATTAATATTGACCGGATTGAACCGATTCCGCATTGTGCGGATACTGCGAAGGATATTGCGATTCTCGGGGTGGCCGGTACGCTCTGGTGGCAGGGCTATGACCGGATTTTACAAGGCATGAGCATATACAAACAGAAGCATTCCGACGGTCCGGCGCTGAAATTTGTGCTGGTCGGCGGGGATAAGACGGAGATGCCCGAATTCCGCGCGCTGGTGGAAAAGCTGGGGCTGTCCGATGACGTTACCTTTTGCGGCTTTAAGAAAGGAAAAGAGCTTTCCGATATTTACAAAACGGTGGATGTCGGCGCTTCCTCGCGGGGGTGCTACCGCAGGGGGCTGACGCGCTGTTCATCCTTAAAGGCGCGGGAATACTGCGCCGCGGCGCTTCCGTTCCTGTACGCCTATGACGATGCAAAGCTGAGGGATGACACACCCTTTGCCCTGCGCCTTCCGAACGACGAATCACCTGTCGATATGGACAAGGTGGTTGAATTTGTCCAGCGTTGCAGGAAGGATGCTTCGATTGCGCAGAAGGAGCGCGAATTTGCCGAAAAAAACTATGATTGGAAAACAATTATGAAGCAGGTTCTTGAATTTGCCGGTGCTTCAATGAAATAAAACTTAAAAACAGAATTATATTTGGAGGATAACATATGGAATTATTCGTAAGTTTTTCAGAAGTGATGGACTTTTTTAAGAAAACCAGGCTCCGATTTTTGATTGTAGTGGCTGTGTTCGGCATTGTATTTGGCCTGATGCCGCTGAAGTTTGTAAAGCATGTGTATACCTGTGATACGACGATCGTGATATCCTGCGAGGTGCCGGAGGATGCTGGGACCGATTACCGGCTCCAATATACAAGTATTTTAAACAGCCGCGTGCAGACGGCGATCGCAATGGCTTCCGGTCAGGAAATTGTCACGCAGACCGCGCAGAAACTTGGCATTGACGAAAAAGAAATCAATTCGATTTCTGCTACACAGGTGAATACCGCGCCGGTCGTAAAGTTGACGGCGAACACCCCGAATGCGGACATTGCGGACCGCGTTGCGAATACCGCTGCTCAGGTTCTTTCGGAAAGACTGACCGCCGCTTTCCCGTCGCCAAAGTTATCCGCTATTATCAGCGACAAGGCGATTCCGGCGGAGTACCAGTCCTATAAGGCGCAAATGATTAAGGCTGGCTTTTTGGGATTGATTATCGGCTTAATCCTTTATGTTTGCTATGGAATCCTGAAGATATTGACCGACAAGACAATCCGCAACAGCCATTATGTAAGCGAGGCTTTAAATACGAAACTGCTGGGTACGGTGCCGCAGGGCAAAGAGGAATCGAAAAAGGATGACAGCTTCCGGAAGCTGCGTGCTGCGGTGGA
>JAAYWU010000242.1 GCA_012516295.1 Clostridiales bacterium
GATGCCCTGCGGATCAGCACATCCATGCTGAAACGGATTTTTTTTGTCGGGATTCCGTTTGCCGCCGAGCAAATGTTCTTTAACGGCGGGAAAATCCTGACGCAGACCTTTATTGTTCAGCTCGGCGTTTATGCCATGGATATCAACGCAATCTGCAATTCCCTTGCCGGCCTTTTCCAGATTCCGGCAAACGCCTTGATCCTGACGACGGTTACCGTGGCCGGCCAGTGCATGGGAAGGCGGGATATTCAGGACGCGCGGAAATTCATCCGCTCCTTCCTTTGGCTGTCGTCGATGTCCTTTGCGGTGACCTTGCTGCTAATCATGCCGTTTATACGCCCGCTCCTGACGCTGTTCCATCCGCCGGAGGCAGTTGTTCCCACGATTATCCAGATTATGTGGATGACCACGCTGGCCAATATAGCGGTATGGTCCATCAGCTTTTTAACCCCGGCCGCGCTTCGAGCCGCTGGGGATTCGAAATTTACGTCCATTTCTTCCATGCTCACCATGTGGCTGCTCCGCGTGGTACTTGGGTATGTTTTGGGAATTGTTCTTTCGTTCGGGATTGTTGGCGTTTGGGCTGCCATGATCTGCGAATGGGGCGTGCGCGGACTCATATTCCTTTTGCGGTTCCATGGGGATAAGTGGTACCGGCATCATTTGATTGATAATTGAGTACGGATTATCTTTCAGCCAGGGCGGACAAGATGTAGAATTGGCGGGTTTTCAAAACATTCCGAGAAAAAAACGAATACTGTTTGCCGGGAACCTCCAAATGGGAATTTCATGTGGAGATTCCCGGCCTTATTCCTGGTTTTCGGGCAAAAGCGGTATGCGCCACCTTTGTCTGTAACCGCGCAAAAAAAAACGCAGCCCTTCGGCCGCGTCTTTTTTATTTTTTGTCAAACGCAGGATTAAACGCGTAGAAGTTTTTCGAATCCAGTTGGTCGGTAATAATGCGCAGCCCTTCGCCACAGCGTTGGTAGTGTACGATTTCGCGTTCACGAAGGAATTTGATTGGGTCGCGCACATCCGGGTCGTCGGTAAAACGCAGGATGTTGGCGTAGGTGCTGCGCGCTTTTTGTTCGGCTGCCAAGTCTTCGTGGATATCCGTTATCGGGTCGCCCTTCACCTGCAGATATGCGGCGGTAAACGGCATACCGGATGAGTCGGCGGGGTAAACTCCGTTTGTATGGTTCACAAAGTAAGCGTCAAATCCGCCGGCTTTGATTTCTTCTTCGGTAAGGTTCCGTGTTAACTGGTGGACAATTGTTCCGACCATTTCCAAATGGGCCAGTTCTTCTGTTCCATAAGGTTATCCGTTATCCGTATGTCCTTTTTGCAGACGGGGGAAAAGGATCAGTTCAAAGCCGTCCGGTGCGCCGTTTCGATGTGCCCGGACGGTTTTTGTGTAAATCACCTTTTTTAAAACAGACTTGAGAAGTGCGTTTTTTTCCGCCGGTGTCCCGTATGCATACCGTGCGAATACGGGATCTGTTTTTGGCAGGCTTTCTTTGCTGCTTTCCGGTTCCAGCGCCCACATTTCCGCCTGGATTTGTGTAATCGTTTTTTCCGTATAATCCAATTGGTCCAGATTCCTTTTCAGCCGTTCCCGGAATATGGGGGTGGAATAAACGCCTTCTTCGAAAAATTCATAAATCCGCTCTTGCTGTTTTATCAGCTCTTTCTGCTTGCGAATCATTTTCGTGAGAGCCTGCTTTTTCCACTCGGATTGCGGCGTTTTTGGGGGCACGGCTTCGTATGGAAGCTGATAACCGGATAGCCAGTCGCGCAGCGCAAGCAGGATTCGTTCCTCGGCATAGTCCAGACGGCAGCTGATGTTCCGGCAGGTGGGTGCCGGGCACATCAGCGTGGCGGCCGCCCTTTTCTGAGGGCGGCGCACCATTTTCCGTCCGCAGCGCCCGCAGACCACCAGCCCGGCAAGCGGGTTTTGTGTTTCGTTTTCTCGGGGGCATGGGCGGGAAGGGTTTTCTTTCAGCCGGAGCTGTACCGTTTCCCACGTTTTCCTATCAATCAGCGCCGGATGCAGTCCATCCTTTAGAATCCAGTCCTCCGGCCTTGCGCGGGGTCGGGTTTTTACCATTTCGCCGTCCTCTATTTTCTTCCGGACGGGCCGCGCGTTCCATCGGACTTTTCCGATGTAAACCGGATTGCGCAGCATCGTCTGGATGGAAGAGGCAGTCCATTCGCAGCCCTTTGCGGATGGAATTCCCAGGCTGTTGAGCTTACGGGCAATTTTGGAAATACCGGTTTCCTCCATGCCGCCGTCCGACCTTTTTTCGCCGTATGCATACAGGTTGAAAATCAGCTTTACAACGGGGGCCTGTTCCTCGTCGGGCTGAAGGGTATATCCGCGGCCGTTTTCAATTTTTACGCGGCGGTAGCCGTATGGCGGCTTGCTTCCGTTATATTTTCCCTCCATCACCGATGCGATGCGGCCCCGCTGTAAACGCCGGTTGATGGTTTTGTACTCACGCCGGCTCATAAACAACCCGAATTCGAAGTATTCCTCATCGTATTCGTTATTCGGGTCATAGGTTTTCATCGGCGTAATGATCTTGGTTCCGCTCAGTTTGAAAGTCTGGGCAACAATGCCCTGGTCGATTGTGTCGCCGCGGGCGAGGCGCTCCACCTCCATTACGAGTACGCCTTCCCAGACGCCCCGTCCCACCTCGGAGAGAAGCTGCTGCATGACCGGCCTGGCCGCGATGGTTTCGCCCGAGACGATTTCGCGGTAGATTTCGCATATTTCCAAATGCTGCCGCCTGGAAAGCTCCAGCAGCGTTTTTTCATGGCGGGCAAGCGTTTCGCCCTCGCCGCGGGCTTCCGCTTCCGCATCCGCGCGGGATTTGCGCAAATAAAGGCAATAGGGCATTTTTTTCGCCTCCGTAGAGTGGTGTCATAGGACAATTCTCAAAAGGAATACATATGCAGCGTGGTGATGATCATGCTTGCGGAAATTCCGATTGAAGGGGAAATTGTAGAAGAATATTCCATAGGGGGGACGCGGATTCTTTTCAGCAGCGCGGCCTTCGCGGACAATGGTCCGGACGATGAGTGCCGGATACTGAGTCAGGCGGCACAGGCTTCGTTAAACATCCTTTTGAAAGGACAAAACAGGAAATAGGGGAAGTTTTGCAAACCGTTTTATGTATATGGAAAAAGCGCCTGCCGAATGTATCAACAGGCGCCCAACCGAACTGCATAAGTAGAATTGGCAACATAGGAAGGATATTGCAACATATTCTTTGAAATATTTTTTAAGTTTGTAATTTACAGCCAACGGATTTCGAAATTATAGAAAAGAGGACATGGAAAAATCTATGTCCTCTTTTCGTTATTCCGCGGGCTTCGCGTCGATTGCGTCTAAATAGTCCTGAAGGGGTTCCAGCTTTTCGTAGAGGATAACGATCAGGTCGCCGGCAGCTGCGCTTCCAACGGCAGCTTTCAGAGCTTCCAGCTCGTTCTCAATAACCGTTACTTTTCCTTCATCGTAATTTTTTTCTAGAATTGCGCTTTTAAACAGATTGGCTACTTCCAGCGGTTCTCTGCCGCGCTTGTCCGCATCCTCCTTAATATAAATCCGGTCAAAGGATTCGGCGCATAAAGCGCCTACCGAGCGAATGGCCTTATTGCTGCGGTCGCCGGGCATCCCGATTACGCCGACCAGCCTTTTCGGCTGAAAGTGTTTGCAGGTCTGAATGACCTCTTGATATCCCGGAAGGTTGTGCCCGTAATCCAGCATAACGTGAAAATCGTTCACTCCATATAAGCTGAATCGTCCGCTGTTCTGCTTATACGACCGCAGGCCCTGTGCGATTCTGTCGGCGGGAATCCCCAGCGCATAGAGGGCTGCGGTTGCGGCCAGCGAGTTTTCAATATTGCATTCAATCTTTCCGCCGCAGGTGATGGGGATATCCGCTGCGGGAAGAAGGGAAATCAGGGTTTCTTTTTCCTGTATGCGAATCCATCCGTCCTGTGCAAACACCCGGATTTGCTCCTCTTTTCCGATTTTTTCAAAACGGTTGTTTTTTGAAAAGAGAATGATATTTGCCCTTGTCCGTTCCGCCAGATAGGGGGTCATACCGTCTTCCGCATTCAAAACAGCGTAGCCGTTTTCCTTAACCGCTTCCGTTACCAGCGATTTGACGTAAGCGAGGTCCTCCAGCGTTTCGGTTCCGTCCATTCCCAAATGGTCTTCGCCAATATTCATCACAATTCCGACGTCGGCCAGATCGTACCCCAAGCCTTCCCGGATAATGCCGCCGCGTGCCGTTTCCAGAACCGCACAATCGATTTCCTTGTTCGATAAAAGCGTTTTTGCGCTGCGCGGCCCGGAATGATCGCCTTTAAAAAGACATTTTCCGTTTACAAACGTTCCGCTGGTGCTGGTTAAACCGACTTTTCTGCCGCATAAAGACAGCGTGTGGGCGATCAGGCGCGCCGTTGTGGTTTTTCCGTTGGTTCCGGTAACGGAAACAATGGGGAAGCGGATGGATTCATCCGTAGGGAACAGAAGGTCCACAATGTCCGCCGCTACATTCCGGGGCTTGCCCTGGCTTGGGTAAATATGCATGCGAATGCCGGGCGCGGAATTCACTTCCACAATCACGCCTCCGGTATCCAAAATGGATTTGGAGATATCCTCTGTGACGATGTCGATTCCCGCAATGTCAATCCCGATGGATTTCGCCGCCCGGACGGCAAGCTCCGCGTTTTCCGGATGAATCTGGTCGGTGCAGTCGATTGCCGTGCCGCCGGTGCTCAGGTTCCCGTTCGCGCGAAGCTTTACCACCCGGCCTTCCTTGGGAATGGAATCCACCGTCAAATTTTCACTTTCCAGGATACGGACGGAAATTTCATCGATCTTGATTTTGGTAAGGGGCTTTTCGTGCTGTTCCCCGCGGTTTTCATCCAGATTGACAAGATCGACCAGTTCCCTGACCGTATGCTTTCCGTCGCCCACAACCATGGCGGGCAGGCGCTTTGCCACCGCGCTGACTTTATTGCCGACCACAAGCACACGGTAATCGTTTCCCGTAACAAATTTTTCAACGATTACGCCGCTGCCGTATTTGCAGCCCTCGCGGAACGCGTTTTTAATATCATCTTCCCGGTCTAAATTTAAAACGACGCCCTTTCCCTGATTGCCGTCACAGGGCTTCAGCACGACGGGAAGGCCGATCTGTTTTGCCGCGATGACGGCGGAGATTTCGGAATATACAACTTTTCCGTACGGAACGGGAACGTGGTTTTCAGCCAGAATGGTTTTCGTAAGCTGCTTGTTGCAGGAGATGTCTGCGGCAATGCAGGAGGTTGCGTCCGTCAGGGTGGATTCCACAATCCGGCTGTACTTTCCATAGCCGAGCTGCACAAGGCTTTCATGGCCGATTCGCGTCACCGGAATATTCCGGCGCTTCGCTTCCTGTACAATCGCCGTCGTGCTTGGGCCAAGCTCCGCATCGATGGAGATTTTCTTCAGGTAATCCATAAAGAACTGCGTGTCGGGTTCCGTGCCGTTCAGAAAACAGTTCAAAATAAAAACAGCGGTTTTCCCGCATTCCAGCCCGCAGACCTCGTTCGGAAACTCATAAACCAGGTAGTAAACCGAAGGTTCCTCCAGCACACGGGTTTTCCCGAATTTCACTTCGTAGCCGAGCATGTACTGCATTTCCAGAATAACATGCTCCAGCACATGCGCAAGGTAGGTTCCTTCTTTCAGCCGTTCCAGAAAACCGCCCTCGTACCCAAGGCTGCAGCAGTTTTTCCTGAGCCCGGGAAAGGCTTTCAGCAGGCGGTCGTGGAACCCCTTGATATCCTTTGTGGGGATATCCCAGTATTCGCCGATATCCACAATCAATTTCATAATGGGCCTGTGGCAGTAAATATTCCGGCCCGGATAGGTAATGAAGTCCAGAATTCGTATTTTATCAGTTCCCATCTTTTAAACGTAAGACCTTTCTTTCAGTCAGATCAAATCCATACCCATGGGGCAGCGCGTGAACCGTTACGCCCATAATGGCAAGAATCTCATCCGGATTTAGTTCGGAAACATTCGAACTCTGAATAGTTTTACCATCGATGATCGTTACCGCGTTGGAGCCGATAATTTCGAAGTGCAGGTCGGGGTAAACTTTGATTGCCGTATCCTCGTCAATACCGATTCCCAAAACATCCGGGTTCTCCGCCACCCCGCAGAGCAGCCGCCCGAACCTCCCGCGCTGATCGAAATGCTGGTCGATAATCACGCCGTTCAAAAGGCCCAGCCCCGGCGCCATTTTCAGGGTGCATTTTCGTGCGGGTTCATTGTCTTTCCCCTGAACCACCATGGTGGAGGTCATTACGGACGCGCCGGCGCTGGTCCCCATAATGATTCCGCCTTCGTCATAAAGATTCTTTAATTCGCTGTATGCCTTTGTTCCGCCCAAAATGCTTGTGATGCGAAGCTGGTCGCCGCCCGTCATAAAAACGCATTTGGATTTGCGAATCATTTCGCAGTAATGTTCATTTTCCGCGTTTTCGCGCGTGTTGATATTTAAGATTTCGATATTGGTTACGCCAAGCCGTTTGAATACCTCGTGATAATTTTCCCCGACCTTTTCCGGGTTTTCCGTCGCCGTGGTTAAGACCGTAAGAATATCATTATCGGAGAGCATTTCGGGCGCCTGTTTCAGGATTACGCTGTCGCCGTTCTTATCTTCCGCGCCGCCGATAATGATAAGGTAACCTCTTTCTTGCATTCTTTTCACCTGTATTTTCATATTCTTTCAACAGTTTCCCTGAGCTGAAAAGCTTTTTCATTTCGTAATTCCGGTTAATAACCAGAATGTCTGCGTCGCTTCCTTCCAGAAGCGCTCCTTTTCGGGGGTATAGCTTCAATACTTTGGCCACATTCTGCGTTACCAGGCTGAATGCGGTTTCCGGGTCGATTTTTTTATAAGTAATACAGCGGAGAATGTCCTCCCACAGAGTATGAATGCGGCTGACAGCACCGTTTGGATTACTTCCGTTTGCATCGGAACTGACCGTAACGTTTTTCAGGCTGCATCCGGATCGGATCAGCTGTTCCACTGCGTCCGGGACGGAAATTCCGTCGGTTTCGCCGGTTGTAAGATCAATGCGGCCCCCAGACTTGCAGTATTCCACCGCCTGTCCAAATAATTCCCCGTCGCGGTTCACATGGGTGGGGACAAATTCTTCCATGGGAAGTTCGCTGTGCTCCAGCATCTGTAAAACAGGAGTCAGGCCCTGTTTCCCGCTGCCCATATGCAGGTGCAGAATGCCGGCTTTTTTTCCAAGGAGTCCTCCCAAGTGGGTGTCCGACGCCATTTTCAGCATCTCATGCAGCCCGCAGTGGGAGGAACGATGGTCGGAAACGGCAATTTCACCGATTCCGATTACCTTATCAATAAATGCCAAATCGCGCACGATGCTTCCGGTAAAGGTGACGGGCGGCATGGAATACGCGCCGGAATAAAGATAGGTTGTTATTCCCGCCGCCTCCAATGCGTTTGCTTTTGCGTAAAGGGCTTCCAGGCTTCGGGTACAGCTGTCCGCGCCCAGCAATCCCACAAGGGTGGTAACGCCGGTTTCCAGAATTTCGTCGGCGTCGATTTCCGCAATGCGGCTTGCAAAGCCTTCTTCGCCGCCGCCGCCCAGAATATGGACGTGCTGGTCAATCAAGCCCGGCAAGGCGATCAGGCCGCCGCAATCGTAAACGCGTACATATTCGCTGTTCAGATGGATTTCGGGCTGTATCTTTTCAATTTTTCCCCCGCTTATCAAAATATCCTTCTTCCCGATGTATTCCGGGGTGTAACATTCCAGGCCCTTTAAAAGGATAATCATTCTTCCAGATTCCTAACATTCCGTTTTAAGTTTTATTATGGGATAGTATTCTGTTTTTTATGCTTTCTTCCCATGATGATTTGTGCGAATTTCGATAAAAAAAAGAACGGCCCCTGCAGAGCCGTTCTTTTTTATACCCTGTTTTTACGACAGGGCGCCATCTTCCGGGTGAAGATATTCGTTGATGATATCGGTAATGTACTGTTCCTGCGTGGCCTTATCCAAGCCGGATAAAGCCGGTTTTTCCGGGCTGGACGTATCGTCCGCGTAAGTCATCACATAGGACCGCGCGGGCGTTTCGCTGAGTTCAATTCTTTTCAGCTCCCAGCCCTCGTTTTTGAGTATCCGGTCGATTTTGTCCCGAAAGACTTCACATATATTTTCCAGAGTAGGATTTATTTCGTTAAAAGGTTCCACTTCGTTGATCATCTTGTCCTGATACTTGTCGAACATCGCGTCAATAATCGCTTCCATATCGTTGAAACGCACAAAGCGATCGTTCCTCTTAACGGCTATGACGCTGATTTCCCAGGTGTGCGGATGTATTTCGCCGGTCCGGCCGTTAATTTGAATCGCGTGGTTTGCGTTCAGATAAAATTTAAACTTGTACTGTTCAA
>JAAYWU010000243.1 GCA_012516295.1 Clostridiales bacterium
GGATCGTAGGAATACAGCGCGCGGTAAAGCTGCGCGGCGCGGCTTCGGTAGAAATCCATGGTTGCGCTTGCCGCGTTCACCTGTGCCATGGAACCGCCCGCGGCCTGCGCGTCGTCGCTGATTTTCTTCAGCGCGGCGGACTTTCCGTTTTCCCACGCTGTCTGTTCGTCCTTAATTTTGGTGAGCTCGCTGTCCTTCGCAAGTTTACATAATTTTTTATACGCGGAGGAAACCTCTTTCTCCCAAATGCCCGCGTACTTGTTGGAAAGGTTCACCATCGCCACGCTGGAAATAGCGTCGTTCGACTCCTGAATATATTTTTTATCGATGGGGTTTTTCTTAAAAAGCGCGTCGAATTCCTTATTGTCGGTCGTGATTTCCACCACCGGCCCCGGCTGGGATTCCGAAGGCTCGTTCGGCGCTACGGCCGGCGTACTGCTGGAACCCGGCTCGCTCGCAGCCTCGCTGGAAACGGCGGGCTGGCTTTCGGCCGCAAAGCTGGAAGCCGGCACGGAGCTTTCGCCGCCCTTTTTGTTGCCGCAGGCCGCAAAGACCGACGCGGCAAGGGCAAACGCCAAAACAGCGCAAAGGATTTTCCTGTTTTTCATACACAGCACCCTTTCTTATTCTTCCGAATCCGGTTCGGCTTCGGTTTCCGCATCGGCGTCCGCGTCGCCTTCGTCCTCGGGAAGCGCATCGGTTTCCTCGCTTTCCTCATGGGCGGTACGGGCAAGCGTAACAACCTCGCTGTCCTCGTTCAAACGCATGACGCGCACGCCCTTTGAGGGCCTTGCGCATTCGCGGATGGAATTCGCCTGGATGCGGATGATGATTCCGTCGGAGGAAATCATGATGACGTCGTCGTCAAGGTCAACCACCTTGATGGCGGCAACCTCACCGTATTTCTCAACGTGATAATTGGTAAGCCCCTTGCCGCCCCTGGACTGGAGCCGGTAATCGCTGATGGGGGACAGGCGGCCGTAGCCGGTTGCGGAAACGGTCAGCACCAGCCCGCCCTCGCGCAGGGAGCTCATGCCGATAACATAGTCGTTTTCGCGGAGCGTAATCGCTTTAACGCCGCGCGCCGTTCTGCCCATGGGGCGCACGTCGCGTTCGTCGAAGCGGATGGCCATGCCAAGGCGCGTGGCGACCAGAAGCTGGGTTTCGCCGTCCGTAAGGCGCACCCACGAAAGCTCGTCGCCCTCGTCAAGGTCAATCGCGATCACGCCGCCCTTGCGCGTGGTGTTGTAGGCGGAAAGGCGGGTGCGCTTGATAATCCCGTTGCGGGTAACCATGCACAGGTAGCTTTCCTCGTCGAACTCCGGCACGCGGATCATGGACGTAACCTTTTCATTCTGCATAATCGGGAGCAGGTTCGCAATATTCATGCCCTTGCTGGTGCGCGAGCCTTCCGGAATTTCGTAGCATTTCAAGCGGTAAACGCGGCCAAGGTTCGTAAAGAACATCACGTAATCGTGGCTGTTGATTACGAACATATCGCACGCCACGTCCTCTTCGCGCCGGGTCATTCCGCTTACGCCGCGGCCGCCCCTGCGCTGGATGTGGTACGTATCGGTTTTCTGGCGCTTTACGTAGCCGAAGCTCGTCAATGTCAGGACGCATTCCTCCCGCGGAATCAGGTCCTCAATATCGACTTCGCCGCTCACCGTTGCAATTTCGGTGCGGCGCTCGTCGCCGAATTTCTTTTTCACCGCGATTGCCTCGTCCTTTACAATGCCGAGCAAACGGATTTCATTGCTTAAAATATCCTTATAATCCGCGATTTTCACCATCAGCGCGGCGAGTTCTTCCTCCAGCTTCTGGCGCTCCAGTCCGGTCAGCGCGCCGAGCGGCATCTGCACAATTGCCTGCGTCTGGGCATCGTCCAGCCCGAAGCGCTCGGTCATGCGTGCGCGCGCCGAAGGCCTGTCCTTCGAACTGCGGATAATGGAAATAATCTCGTCGATATTGTCGACGGCAATTTTCAAGCCTTCCAGCAGATGCGCGCGTTCCTCGGCCTTGCGAAGGTCGAACTGTGTGCGGCGGCGGACAACGCTTTCCTGGAATTTGATGTATTCCTGAAGCATTTCCTTTAAGGTCAGCAGTTTTGGTTCGCCGTTCACAATTGCAATCATGATTGCGCCGAACGTCGTCTGCATCTGGGTATAGGAATAGAGCTGGTGTAAAACGATCTGCGGGGAAGCGTCGCGCTTTACGGTAATCACCAGGTGCATGCCCTCTCGGTCGGAATGGTCTTCCACGTTGGAAATGCCCTCGATGCGCTTTTCCTTGACCAGTTCGGCTATGTTTTCGACCAGCCTCGCTTTATTCACCTGGTACGGAAGCTCCGTAACCACGATATTGTAGCGGCCGTTCTTTTCTTCTTCAATTTCGGCGCGGGCGCGCACGGTAATGCGGCCGCGGCCCGTCGCGTAGGCGGCGCGGATGCCGGAACGGCCCATGATGATGGCGCCGGTCGGGAAGTCCGGCCCCTTTATGTCCTGCATAAGTTCGTCGAGCGTGGCGTCGGGGTTGTCGATCAGGGTGCACATGCCGTCGATAACCTCGCCCATGTTATGCGGCGGGATATTCGTCGCCATGCCGACCGCGATACCGGTGGAACCGTTGACCAGAAGGTTCGGGAAATGGCTCGGCAGAGCCGTGGGTTCCTTCAGGCGGTCGTCATAGTTCGGCATAAAGTCGACGGTATCCTTGTCGATATCCTGCAGCATTTCCAGGGAAACCTTGCTCATACGGGCTTCCGTATAACGGTAGGCGGCCGGGGGGTCTCCGTCCACGGAACCGAAGTTTCCGTGCCCGTCCACCAGCATATAGCGCATAGAAAAATCCTGCGCCAGACGCACCAGCGCGTCGTACACCGAAGCGTCGCCGTGCGGATGGTAGCGCCCCAAAACGGAGCCGACCGTGTCGGCGCATTTGCGGTACGCCTTGTCCGGCATCAGGTTATTTTCATACATCGTGTAAAGGATTCTTCTGTGAACCGGTTTTAATCCGTCGCGTACATCGGGGAGCGCGCGGGAAACAATAACCGACATGGAGTAATCCAGAAACGATTTTTTCATTTCCTTTTCCAGGTCGACATTTATAATTCTTTGATTATCCTGTAATTCGTCCATTAGCGGGCACCTTCCTGCTGATATTTTTCTTGAAGCTTCGTCTGAAGAATGTTGCGGATCCGGGCGCACTCACTGTCGCCCATTGCCCTTTTCGGAAGAAACCTCATTTCGTTGATTCCTGTATAGAGGATAAACACCCTGCTGTCCTCATAGGCTCTGTAAAAAAGGTCATACGGGATGGAGGCCGTATACCGTTCGGTTTGAAATGTAACCGCTTCATCCAGAAATTCGGTGGTCTGCGCAATAAATTTTTCCTTATTTGCGTCAAAATAGCGAAGAGCGCGCCGGCGAAGCATGTACTGCGCGATTAATCTGTGAAAAAATCCTACCAGAATCCCTGCCGCGGCCATGGCGGCATAAAGGATGCTGTTTACGACACTTTTAAAGGAGTAAATCTGCAGCAAGACTGCGGAAACCAGCAGAACCGCCCCGGTAATCCGCAAAACAAGCTGCTCGCTTTTTTGAAAATCGGCTTTTGCCTGCGCGGCCTTAAAATCCGCGTAATCGAAATTCGTCGGTAGAAAGCTTACCGTAACCGGGCTGTTTTCCATGTTCCCCCTCCTTAATGGCCGCTTTTCAAATAGCGGGCGGCAAACACGCCGGAAAGCGCGGTGGAAAGCGCTTCGACCCGCTCTTTGGAAAGGCCCTGCTTTTTAA
>JAAYWU010000244.1 GCA_012516295.1 Clostridiales bacterium
AAACTAGAGCGCCAGTTTCTGTGGAGCTCTGTTTCTCGCCGTGATGGTCGTTTATACGTTACGCCTTGTTGACTGGCAGCTAATAAAGGGCGCTTCTTTTCTGGAAACGGCAAACCGTTCCAGCTCCTCTACGGTTGTTATGGACGCGGCCCGCGGCGAAATCGTTGATGTAAACGGCGTTGGCCTCGCTGTAAACAAGACGGGGTATGCCATTGTTTTTGATCGGGCGTACATGCCCGCCGATACACAGAACAAGACCATTTACCAGCTTATTCATCTTTTATCCAAGCGCGGGGAGAAATGGACGGATATTCTGCCCATCCGGCTCAACGCGAAGGGAAAGTATGAATTTATTGAGGGCGAGGAAAAAGAAATCGCCACTATGAAATCCAAGGATTTCCTGAATATGAACCCGTACGCCACCGCCGACGAATGCATGGCGGAAATGATTAAAAAGTACGAGGTTACCGGGTATTCCGCGCAGGACACGCGAAACATTGTTTCCGTCCGCTACAATATGACGAAGTGCGGCTTCAGCCTTTCCGCCCCCTATACCTTTGCACCCGACGTCAGCCGCGACACGGTTGGGATTATCAGCGAGAATTCCACCATGCTTCCCGGCGTGACGGCAAAGGTCACGACGGTGCGGCAGTACCCGGACGGAACCATTGCACCGCATATTATCGGAACCATCGGCGCGATTTCGAAAGAGGAATACGATAAGCTCAAGAGCAAAGGCTATGCGTTCAACGACCGGCTCGGAAAGAGCGGCATTGAACAGGCGTATGAAGACATGCTTCGCGGAAAATCCGGGGAGAAGCTGGTGGAAACCACCGGCTCCGGTTCGTTGGCTTCGGAAACTGTAAAAACCGCGCCGGTTTCGGGCAATTCCGTATTTTTAACCATTGACAGCCGGATTCAAAAGGTGCTGAACGCCTCGCTGGCAAAGAATGTGGAGGCGGCGCGCGCCAACGGCTTGCGGCTTTGCGCGCAGCGTTACAAGGGGGCGTCCAAGGGGCACGGCGAGGACTGCGTCGCGGGCGGCGCGGTGGTGCTGCGGGTGAAGGACTTTTCCGTGCTTGCCGCTTCCACCTATCCTTCCTATGATTTAAAAGAATACTTAAATGATACGAATTATTATACATCGCTGATTCAAAACAAAGCAAAGCCGCTGATTAACCGCGCCTTCAACGGCGTGTTTACCCCGGGTTCCGTCGTAAAGCCCTATGTTGCGATGGCGGCTTTGCAGGAAGGCGCGATTACCATGTCCACCCGGCTGGAAGGAAACAGCGTTTACAAGCGCTTTGCAGACACCGGGCTGATTCTGAGAAGTATCGGCAACTACGGAATGATCACCGCGGATTACGCAATTGAGAAGTCCAGCAACTCCTTCTTTTACGAGACGGGTTACCGGCTGGGAATTACGAGTATGAACATGTACGCGAAGCATTTCGGCCTGGGCGTGAAAACCGGAATCGAGCTGAGCGAAAGCGCCGGTATCCTTGCCGGCCGCGAGGAGCGCGCCGCTTCCGGCGGTTCCTGGTGGGATGCCGATACCGTTGAAGCCGCGGTGGGCCAGAGCGACAACCAGTTCACCCCGCTTCAGCTCGCAACCTATACCGCGACCATCGCGAACAACGGGACAAGGCTGAGATCCCATATTGTCAGCAAAGTAACCGATTATACGAGGAAAAACGTCATCTCGCAGACCCAGCCGCAGGAAGTGGACAACGTGGGCGTTTCCCAGACGTACATTTCCTATGTGCAGCAGGCCATGAGAAAGGTTGCGACTTCCGGTACGGCCAGCAGCATGTTCAAAAATTACGGCGTCCCGATCGCCGCGAAAACCGGTACGGCGGTGCAGACCCCCCACTCGGACAACGTTGTGCTTGTGGCGTATGCGCCGTTTGACAATCCGGAAATCGCCGTAGCGGTTGTTTTGGAGCACGGTGCGACCAGCCTGTACTCGAATTCCGTTGCAAAGGATGTTTTGGACGCTTATTTCTACGGAAAGACGGTGGATGATAAAGGAAATATCGTTATGCCTTCCGCCGCTTCGGCGGCGTCGGGCGCATATTCCAGTTCCACATCTTCCCATTGACAAGGGTAAAAAATTTGATGGAAAATAAATATTAAATTCCTAATTTGTTGAAATATTACAAGAAAAACGTTTTGACTACCAAGAAAATTTGTGGTAGTATGAGAATGAGGTCATGAAATGGGAGCTATTACCGTAATTACATCTGGAAAAGGCGGCGTGGGAAAATCCACGATCACCTCCGGTCTGGGTCTTGCCCTGTCGCAAAGGGGCAAGCGCGTTCTGCTGATCGACGGGGACGCGGGCCTTGGCTGCCTTGACCATATGCTTGGTATTGAAGAGAAAAAAGTTTTTGATATTGCGGATGTGGTTTCCGGCCGTGTGGAGCCGATGAAGGCAATTTACGCCTGCCCTTTTGCGGAAGGGCTGTTTGTAATACCTGCTCCCGC
>JAAYWU010000245.1 GCA_012516295.1 Clostridiales bacterium
ATTGCTGCCTTCGTCACCGTATTCCGCGGCGTCCGGTTCTTCGCCGATTCCCACACTGTCCAGTACAATTAAAAAAATGCGTTTGTTCACATTACACGCCATCCTTTTTTAAAATAGTTTCTCCCGTTCCGCCAAATTCATCCGAACTTCCTGCCGGCGGTCTGGTTGTCTGCCTTACTTTCAGCTTGACCGGAAGAATGTATTCCTGTCGGTCGGGGGTTTTATCCGCCACCTGATCAATAATAATTTTCGCCGAAAGCCTTCCGATCTCCTCAATCGGCTGCAAAACCGTTGTCAGCTCAGGGGTCATCAAGCCTCCGAGCTCTATGCCGTCATACCCGACGATCATAATATCATCCGGAACCCTGCGCCCCTGCATAAGCAGCACCTTATAGAGCGACAGAACGGTCATGTCATTCACCGCCAGAATGCCGTCCACATACGGGAACCGCTCCAGAAGCTCCTTTGAACACCGGAGCCCGTCATTGGAACTGAATGGGCTGTCGATATACAGCGGCTGGATGCCGTGTTCCTCGCATACTTCCACATAGCCGAGAAAACGCTGCCGGCCGCTCGAATACTTTTGCGGGGGGCGCATCAAAACCGGATGTTTGGAGCCGCACTTCAGAAGATACTCGGTTGCGAGGCGCCCGCCGGCGTAATTGTCGGACTGTACAACGGCGGTATAGCGGCCGCTGGCTTCTTTATCCAGTACAACAATCGGAAGCGGACAGTTCCGGATTTCCTCATCCAAATTGTCATTGTTCGCGGTAATAATAATCCCGTCGGCATTCATCGCCGTCAGCATCTGAATATACGCCGCTTCTTTTTTCGGATTTTCATCCGAGTTACATAAAATCATTTTATAGCCGTGCTCGAAGGCTTCTTCCTCAATCGCGCGGCCGATTTCATTCAAAAAAATGTTTAAAATACTGGGTACAATATATCCGATAATCCGCGAGGATTTCTTATACAGAGAACGTGCAATCTCATTCGGCTTGAAACCAGTTGCTTTAATTGCTTCCAATACCCGTTTGGCCTTCTCTTCGCTCACTTTGGCGGAGCCGTTAATCACACGCGACACGGTTGCCGGAGATACACCCGCCAATTTTGCCACATCGCTGATCTGTGCCAAACTTATCACCATAGCCTTCCTGTTTAATAAGCGCTTTACTTTGAAACCGGTTTCAAAGCGTTCTCATTTTACATCCAAGCTGCAAAATTGTCAAGAGATTTTATAAATATCAAAATTAATTGTGGAAAACCACTATAGTCCCCTACATAATGTTATTTAATTTTTAAGTCAGACCTGATCACCTTTTTTCAATCTTTTTTGTGGAACATAAGATTCCAGTATTTTCTTGCCCGGTTTCGCAGAAAACACCCGTGCGGATATTCTCCGCACGGGTGTCGCTTATGTTTTTTATTTTACAGGTACAACCGCACCGTTAAAAGTATTTTTCATAAACGTTTTCATTTCATCGCTTTTCAGCACTTCGACCAGTGCTTTAATCTCCTCGCGGTTTTCATCGCCTTTTCGTACGGCGAGAACATTTGCATATTTTTCCGCGGCTATGGAATCGTCTTTTTCCACAGCAATCGCGTCCGAAACCTTCAGGCTGCCCTGCAAGGCATAATTCCCGTTAATAACGGCCAGATCGACATCCGGAAGGGAACGGACAAGCTGGGCGGCTTCGATTTCCGTAAACTTCAGATTCTTTTTGTTCTCCACGATATCCTTCTGCGTGGCAGTAATCCCCGCATCGTCCTTTAGTTTAATCAATCCCTGCGCCTGCAAGAGAAGAAGCGCTCTCGCTTCGTTGGAGG
>JAAYWU010000246.1 GCA_012516295.1 Clostridiales bacterium
GAACAAATTATTCTATAATATGATTTTTTTATGATAATGTCCTAAAATAGCATTGGGGGTGATAAAATGGTAGATTATAAAGAAATGTATACGATTCTGTTTAATAAAGTCACCGATATTATCGAAGAACTTAAACAGGTTCAATGCAAAACAGAAGAAATGTACATACAAAGCCGCGAAGCGGAAATTTTACAGATGAAGCAGGAATTGGAAATCATCAAAAAACGCAATATTTAACATAAAATCTGCGGCATTCCCGTTAAAGGGCATCGATGTACTCTTGCAGGCGCTCCAGATATTTTCCGGCGTGGTAGCCGTCCATCAGGCAATGGTTGGCCTGCAGGGAATAGGGGAGCAGAACCTTTCCGTTTTCCCGCTGGTACTTTCCCCAGGCAAGGCGGGGGATGGAATCCTGCCACCCGAGCATGATGGGATGCGTAACCTGTGTGAAGGAAAACCATGGGGTGCAGGTGCAGTAAAGCTGGTCGTCGCGCCCGTCTTCTTTCAAATCCATAAAGCCCGGCTGGCGGCGCTCCTTCTCCTGTACGGCTTTGGTGTAGCCGCGGATATCGTCGGTCATGTCGGCGGCAACCATTTTGTAAAGCTCCTTCCCCTTCGGAAGGATGGTAAAGGACGGGTGCACCTTTTCGTGCAGGACAACCTGTTCCCCGCGGATGCGGTACCGGAAGTTTTCGATTTCATTGGCGGCCGCGGCGGACGCGTAGCCCATGGTGAAGTAAAAGGAAAGCCCGTTTTCTTTTACGAATTGCAGAAAATGTGTCACATCCAGTTTTACGCAGACATTGAACTGCGGGTATTCCATACGCCGGAAAAAAGCAAAATGCTCCTTGCGGGGCCATGTGTTTAAATCAATGATTTCCATATTTTACGGATTCTCCTTTCCGCTTTGCAGAATCGCTTTGTAAATGGCGCCCTTTTTCAGCCCGGTTTCCGCGGCGGCCCTTTTGGCGGCCTCCGAGGGCGAAAGCCCATCGGCAATCATGTCCCGCGCCATGGCGGCGCCGTCTTCCAGCGTGAAATCTGTTTTTTCCGGGGCCTGCGCGCCCTCGATTACCAGCACGAATTCGCCTTTCGCGCCGCCGTCGGCGTAGCGCCGGGCCGCGTCGGAAAGCGTGGTGCGGATGACTTCCTCGTGAATTTTTGTAAGTTCCCGCACAAGGGCGACGCGGCGGTCTCCCCACGCGGCGAGCATGTCGTTTAAGGTAGAGGGGAGCTTATGCGGCGCTTCGTAAAAAATCATGGTGCGGCGCTCGTCTTTCAGTTCCTCCAGATGTTCGCGGCGGCTTTTTTTGTTCATGCTTAAAAAGCCTTCGAACGTAAAACGGCCCGTCGGCAGCCCGGAAACCGCCAGCGCGGAAACAAGGGCGCTGGGACCGGGGACAACGTAAACCGGAATCCCGCGCTCCGCACATTGGGCGACGAGCAGTTCGCCGGGGTCGGAAATTGCGGGCATGCCCGCGTCGGAGACAAGGGCGCAGGTTTCGCCCTGCTCAATCCGGTCGCAGATGATCTGCCCGCGCTCGCGCTTGTTGTGCTCGAAATAGCTGATCATCGGCTTTTTAATATCGAAATGGTTGAGCAGCTTCAGCGTGACGCGCGTATCCTCCGCGGCGATAAAATCCGCCTGCCGTAAAGTTTCCACCGCGCGGGGGGAAAAGTCCGAAAGGTTTCCGATCGGGGTGCCCACCACCATTAATTTTCCGTTCATTTGCCCGAAGCTCCTTTATTCAGCGTATATTCGCCGTATATTTGCTGCATTTCTTCGGAAAAACCGTTGCTGCCTTCAATAAACAGGACGGGGTCGACCGTCAGGCCCGGTTTTCCGCCCCGGTTCGCCTGTAAGAGAAAGAGAAAGGGGGGCCTGTCGGGCCGCTGCTGCACAAAGCGCAGGCGTTTCGGCTCCAGCCCGGCGTTCCGCAGGTCGAGCATCGCACCGCAAAGGCGTTCCGGGCGCATACAGCAGAAGAAGCGCCCGCCGAACCGCAGAAGGTGCGCGGCGGCTTTTGCAATGTCCTCAAATCGGCACGCGGTTTCATGTCGCGCGACGCGCAGCGCCTCCGCGGGATTGTGTATGCCCGTGCCGTTGATTTTGTACGGCGGGTTGCAGGCAACGGTGTCGAACCCGCCGGCGGGCAGGCCGTATTTTTTTATTTCGCAGATATCCCCGTGCACGACCTCAACCATTTCCGAAAGCCGGTTGTATTCGACCGAACGGCGCGCCATGGCGCAGGCTTCCTCCTGGATTTCGAGGGCGTATATTTTGCGCGGCTTTGCCCGCGCGCACCAGATCAGCGGGATGGCGCCGCAGCCCGTACCCAGATCGGCGCAGAGATCCCCCGTCCGCGGCGTGGAAAACGCGGCAAGCAGGATGGTGTCGGTATTAAAACGGTGGCTTTGCGAAACAATTACGGAGTAATCGCGCGAAAGCGGTTCCAGGTGTTCGGCCTCCAATACAAATTTCCCCCTCGTTTTTCGAATCCTATCGTAGAAAGGCAAATTGCTTCCTTGTAATATTTTACTATAAATAAAGCAAAAAGTCAGTATGAAAAATTTTCAGTTCCGGCTTTTGCGGCGGCACTAACGCGCAGGGACGAACGCCCGCCCGGTTACTGGCACGCTTATGGCTATATTCTGAAAATGATAGCCGGAAATACACGATGAGCCATAAAAAGTCCAGCGTATGCCGGACTTTTTATTTATGCGGTTTTGTTTCCGAAGATGTATAAAAAAGAAAAAAGGCGGGCGCCAAAAAACGCTCCGCCTTTATCCGGTTGCAATATTATTCCTGTGCAGGAGCACCTACGGGGCATGCATCGGCGCAGGCGCCGCACTCTGTGCAAAGATCTGCATCGATGACAAATTTACCGTCGCCCTGAGAAATTGCGTTTACCGGGCAACCCGCTTCGCAAGCACCGCAGGAAATGCACTCATCACTAATAACATATGCCATTGGGAAAAACACCTCCATATTTAATTACTACATAATTCTATCATAAATGACAGAAAATGCAACAGAATAGGAGGAAATAATTTTAATCCTTTTCGAGCTCCTTGAGCTGTTCCAATTCGTTTCGGTTTACGTGGCCGCCCTTAATAAGCTTTACCTGTGAGGCTTTAAAAAGCTTGGGCGCGGCTTCCGGCGCAGCATCCATGCGCACCTGCAAAATGCCGGTCAGCATATTCAGGTCGACTACGGTGCCCTTTCCGTCCGGCGTTATTACCAGGGAATTGACGGTCGGTATAGAGCGCAGCAGATCCTGATATGTTTCCTGCTCGTATTTCAGGCAGCCCATCAGCCGCCCGCAGGTACCGGATATTTTCACCGGATTCAGCGAAAGCCCCTGTTCCTTTGCCATCTTGATGGAAACCGGCTGGAACCCGCCCAGAAACGTTGAGCAGCAGAACGGCCGGCCGCAGATGCCGAGCCCGCCGAGCATTTTCGCTTCGTCGCGCACGCCGATCTGCCGCAGTTCGATGCGGGTGCGGAAGACGGAAGCCAGGTCTTTTACCAGCTCGCGGAAATCGACCCGCCCGTCGGCGGTAAAGTAAAACAGGATTTTGGAGTTGTCGAAGGTATATTCCACGTCGACCAGCTTCATTTCCAGCTTGTGGGCCGCAATTTTTTTCAGGCAGATATTGAAGGCGGTTTTTTCCTTGGCGTTGTTTTCCGCCAGCTTTTTCAAATCTTCCTTTGTGGCGACGCGGATCAGCTTTTTCAGCGGCTGGACGATGCTGTCGTCGCTGATCTGCCGGTTTTCCATTGCGATTTCGCCGCACTCTATGCCGCGCGCGGTTTCAACAATGACCATATCCCCCTGCTTAAGTGTATTCCCGTCGGGGTCAAAATAATATACTTTTCCTACATTTTTAAAACGAACGCCAATAACCTCGGCCATGTGAACCTCCCATGAATAAATTGGCATTATCTGCCGGCGGCCGCGCGCAAGTTTGCGCAAAGAGCCGTTACAAGCAGCGCCGCGTTCGCGTTTCGGTCAAGCGCGCGCTGCGCTTTCCGGACCTCGTCCAGAAGGGTAAGAAGCTTTCCGCGGGTAAGCCCCGCGCCAAGCGACGCGGCCGCTTCCGGCTGGCCGGAGAGGCAGGCGCTGCCCCCCGCGCGCAAAACCGCCTCGTCGCGGATAAGCAGCAGAAGTTCCGAAAGGACGGCGCGCAGCCGGTCCTTGTTTTTTATCAGATCCGCTGTTAAGAACAGCAGGTCCGTTGCGTTTGCCGCGGTAACCGCCGCGGCCAGTTTATTTATATATTCCGGTTCAACGCCGCTTTGCTCCCGAACGGCTTCCAGCGAAAAAATCTGCGCCCGTGAGCGGATGGTGGGGAGAAGCGCCGCCGCGCTGGAGGCGGTGAGCAGGAACCGGACGCTTTCGGGCGGTTCCTCAAAGACCTTCAGCAGCGCGTTTTGCGAAACCTCACTCATATTCTGCGCACCGTACAGCAGATATACTTTGCAGTTTGCCTCGTTCGGCCGGATATAGGCGTCGGACCGTATGGAGCGGATTGCATCGATTGGGAAAGCGCGCGGGTCCGCGTCGCCGTCCAGCGTGAAAAGGTCGGGGTGGGAGCCGGCCGCCGCCTTGATACACCCCGGGCATTTTCCGCAGGGGCTTGCCACAGGGTCGGTGCAGACGCAGGCCTTTGCCAATGCGGCGGCAAGCGCATTGCGCTCCTTCTGGGGACCTTCCAAGATTAGCGCATGGGGCAGCCTGCCTTCCTCAAACGGAAGCGCGAGCGAATGCTTTACCTCTTCGCTGACGGGAACCGCGTGCAGGTTTAACTGGCTCATACCTTTTCAAAGCGGTCCACATTCAGAACGAAAATTGTGGAACCGCCCACAGTGACCTCAACCGGAAACGAAGAATACATGCCGACATCCATGGTGGTTGCGCTTGGAACAAGCTGGGTGCGGCGGCTGCTTTGCTTGGAAATAATGGAGATAACCTGGTCAACCTTGTCGTCTTCGGTTCCGACGATGAAGGTGGTGTTGCCCGCCATCAGAAACCCGCCGGTGGTTGCAAGCTTGGTAACGGAGAACCCGTCTTTCGTCAGCGCGGCGGAAACCATGCCGCTGTCGTCGTTGCTTACAATCGCAAGAACCAGTTTCATAATGAATCCCTCCATAATTTTATTCAACAGGAATAAAATGCAAAATCAAGACCCTTTTTTATGAATATTATTTTAACACTTTTATTGACAAAAAGCCATACCCGCGCAAAAACCGGAGGATTTCTTTTGTGATTTTTTCCCCGGGCATCACGACCGGAACGCCCGGCGGGCAGGGGCAGGCGGCCTGCGCGGCAATCCGCCCCGCCGCCTGTTCAAGCGGGACGCTTTCCGACGGCGCGAAAACCGCTTCGCGCAGGCTTGTTTTTACAGGGGGAAGCTCCGGCAGCTCCGGCGCCTGCGGGAGGGGGGCGCGCACCGGTAAGCGTTCAATTGCGTCCTTCAGCCGGAGGAAATCGCGGTCCGTATTAAACGGGGTTGCGATGAAAACTACGTGCGCGCCGTCGGAAAACTCCGGCTCCACGCCCGCTTGGCGGAAAAGGTCCGCGGCTTCGGTCCCGGGGACACCGACGGAGGCTGTGTTCAGCGTGATGCGCGTCGGGTCCGTTAAGCCTTCCGGCAGGGAAATGCCGCGGTTTTGCGCGGCGGCTTTGATTGCAGAAACCTTTTTCTGCAAAGGACCGAATTCCCCGCGGTGCAGCCGGAGCCACTCGCGCGCAAGGTCAAGCGAAGCCATTACCGGGTAGCCGGGGCTGGTCGAAGCGAACAGCGCCATGGCTTCCTTCGCGTCCGCGGTGTAACGGTCGTCTGCTATATGGAGCCACGCGCCGCCCGTCAGCACATTCAGGGTTTTGTGCGCGGAACAGGCCGTCATGCTCGCGCCGAGGGCAAGCGGGTGGAGCTTGGGCGCGGTGAACATCAGGTGCGCGCCGTGGGCATTGTCCACAAGAAGGGGGATATCCCGCGCCCGGCACGCTTTGGCAATTGCGGGGATATTGAGGAGCTGACCGTAGTAGTTCGGGCTGGTTACGTAAACCGCTTTTGCATCGGGCGTCTTTGCAAGCGCGGAAAGCACCTCTCCCGGCATTGCCCAGACGGGGGTTAAATCCAGCAGCGCCATGGTGTTCACCGCGCTGCGGTGCAAAACGCGGGAGCAGACGATTTTGCCGCCGCCCGGCGCGGCAAGGCGGAACATCGCCTGAATGCAGAGGGTGCATCCGCCCGCAGAAATACAGGTCCGTTTTGCCCCGAACAGCTCCGCCGCAAGCTCTTCCGCCCGGGCGATGGGGCCGTCCGCTTCGAACAGGCTGTCCGTGTCCGGAAGCTCGGTGAAATCGAGCGAAAGCAGGTCGGGCGGAAGGGCGACGGGATTGTTTTTATGCCCCGGCGTGTGAAAAGAGGCGCGTCCGCGTTTCTTATGTTCCACCAAAGCGGTGTAAAGCGGGGTAGGCATTCTGATTACTCCTTTGAAAAAGGCCGTACGGCTTCCACCGTACGGCCTTGATGAAGAATTTTTACGGCATTTCTTAATCGCCGTCATACGTTTTGCTTGGCAGATCGCTTTCGTAAATGAATTCCGCCAGGCTCTGGCTGCATTTATCCAGATCGGGAACAAGTACGTCCGCCGGGGTTCCGCCGAAGCTGACCCGTTCGGAGGTGTATTCATTGTTGCCCGGAGTACGGTTCTGGCTGATCGGGTAATTCAGGTAGGTCAGCGAATTTGCCGCCATATTCAGCACTTCGTTCTTGGTCATGTTGGTTGTAATAAGGGGAAGAACATCGTAAAGCGCCTGGTTGATCGTTCCGATGTCCGCAGTTTTGAATTTTTCAACCAGGCTGGAAAAGACCTTGCGCTGGCGCTGGGTGCGCTCGAAATCGTCGCCGATTGCACGGATACGGGAATAGTAAAGCGCCTGTTTCCCGCTCAGAACGAAGGTTCCGGCGGTCAGGTTGCGGCGCGGGTCCCCGGAGTTCTGGTTAATAAGCTGCGCTTCGCCCTTTGTAATCGTAATGGATACGCCGCCGAGCTTGTCGATGATTTTCGAGAAAGACGCATAATCGATCAGTACAAAGCGGTCGATATCGGTTCCGAAATTTGCTTCGATGGTGGCAACGGAGAGCTGCGGGCCGCCGAGCGTATAGGCAACGTTCAGCCGTTGGCTTCCGTGCCCGGGAATCGCGACGTACATATCGCGCATGAAGGAATTCAGTTTCAGCTTTTGGTGGCGCGTGTCAACGGAGACCAGCATCATGCTGTCGCTTCGCCCGGGGTCGTTCGGCTGGTAATCGTCCACGCCCATTACAAGGATGTTCGTAATGGCGTCGTCATGGTAGAGCCCGCCCAAAATCCCCGCTTTTGCGCTGGTGCTGCTGGCACCCCCCTGGAAGAGTTCACCGGTATTTACCTGTGAATTTTCCTCCATCGGAACAAAATTAATCCGGCTTAGCATTTGGTCAGCGTAAACACAGCCCATACCGCTGAGCAGCATGGTCACGCTTAAAACAAGAATCGCTATATTTCGAATCAAAGTTTTTGGACTTTTTCCGTTTTTTTGTATTTTTCCTGCCTTTTTCACAACATCAGTCCTTAATCGGCAATTTTTGTGTTGATAACCGATTTATTATACCCTGCGGTATCGATAAAATAATTATTTAAAAGAATTTATTTGCAAACAGATTCCCAATTTAGTCCTGCTCGTCCAGCGTGAGCTGATAGGAAGGCAGGAACTCTTTTACAAAACAATCCGCTTCGGGAAGGTGCATATCGGCAACGGCTTGAAGGAGCGCAGTTTCCGCTTTGGCGAACTCGCTGTTGCCCGCGCCTTTTTCTTCCAGACATTTGATAACAGCGGAAAGCTTGTCCGCCGCTTTTACAAGGGGGAGAAGCTCGCGGTCGCCCTCGCCGTTCGCGGTGAGGATAGCTTCGTAACCCGGCTTTAAATCCGCCGGCAGAAGGCTCAGAAGCTTTTTCCGGGCGGTTTTTTCCACCTCGCCGTAGGCGGAGCGGATTTCCGGGTTATAGTATTTCACCGGGGTGGGAAGGTCGCCGGTCAGGATCTCGGTTGCGTCGTGGTAAAGCGCGAGGAGCGCGGCGCGCTCCGGGTTTACATTTCCGCCGAAGCGGGTGTTGCGAAGCACCGCCAGCGCGTGGGCGATTACAGCGGTTTCAAAGCTGTGCTCGCAAAGGTTTTCCTCGCGCGTGTTGCGCATCAGGCCCCAGCGGTTAATATATTTCATGCGCGAAAGCATTGCGTAAAAATGGAACATCCGAAATCCCCCTGTAATCCTTAAATATACTTCCCAATTTTGCAGAAAAACTCCCCCGGAACAAGTGGGAAAGACAGGAAATCCGCCGAAATGGGGCGGCTGTAATAAACAGTAAACGAATTATTTATAATATACTAATAAAACGTAAATTTTGCAAGAAGCGTGGGCAGTTTTATTAAATTCGCTTTGTTCCAACAAAAGCGTGTGTTATAATATGGATTGATTATTTCATAAGCAGCACAAGCGGTTTTCTTATGGGTGCTGCTGTTAAACGGAGGCGACAGTTTGGCCAGCATACTGACCCGCGAAGGAAAACAGAATTACTATCTGAAGGCATTTTTATACGGCCTTGCAGTGTCTTTTCTCTATTTCATCCCGTTTATACTTTATGACAACGGCTATTTCTTATTTTACGGCGATTTTAATGTGCAGCAGGTGCCCTTCTACCGAATGTGTCACGACGCGATCCGCAGCGGGAACATCGGCTGGAACTGGACAACCGACCTGGGCGCGAATTTCATCGGATCGTACACGTTTTACCTTTTGGGAAGCCCGTTTTTCTGGCTGACCATCCCGTTCCCGAGCGCGGCGGTGCCGTACCTGATGGGCCCGCTGCTGATTCTGAAATTCGGCTGCGCTTCGCTGACAGGGTACCTTTATTTGCAGCGGTACGTGGAGGACAAGGATTACGCGGTCATCGGCGGCATGCTGTACGCGTTTTCCGGATTTTCAATTTACAATATCTTTTTTAACCATTTCCATGAGGCCATCGTATTTTTCCCGCTCATGCTGTGGGCGCTGGACGAATACATGTATAAAAGGCGCAGGGGGCTTTTCGCGGTCACCGTGTTTGCCTGTTGCTTTGTGAATTATTATTTTTTTGTGGGACAGGTTGTTTTTACGCTGCTTTACGGCTTTACCCGGCTGTTCAGCGGGAACTGGAAAATAACGCTGCGCGATTTTTTACTGCTGGTGTGCGAAGCGGTCATCGGGGTGCTGTGCGCCTGTGTGCTGCTGGTGCCGACCGTGCTCGCTGTCATTCAGAACCCGCGCGTAAACGACCCGCCGGAGGGCTGGAACGCGCTGCTATACGATTGGAACCAGCGGTACGTCCATATTCTGGAATGTTTCTTCTTCCCGCCGGATATCCCCGCGCGGCCGAACTTTACCCCGAAGTCGGAGGCAAAATGGGCCTCGCTTGGCGCGTGGCTTCCGCTGTTCAGCATGACCGGCGTAATCGGCTTTTTGAAAATGCGGAGAAAGCATTGGCTGAAAACCCTGTTGGGAATCCTGTACCTGATGGCATTTGTCCCGGTGCTGAATTCCGCGTTCCAGCTTTTTAACGCTTCCTACTATGCGCGCTGGTTCTATATGCTGACGTTGATGATGAGCCTTGCGACGATTATTGCGCTGCAGCGGGCGTGCATTGACTGGAAAAGCTCGATTAAATGGACGATGGGCATTACCCTCGGCATTGCGCTGCCGATCGGGCTGATGGTGAAATCCACGGAACAGGACGGCAAAAAAACCTATACGTTCGGGCTGGAGGATTACCCGACGCGCTTCTGGTCCTATGTTGCCATCGCCATGCTCAGCCTGCTCCTCCTGACGATTATCTTTAAATATTATCAACGCGACAAGAAAGGGTTTATCCGCCGGTGCATGGGCGGCGTGGCGGCAATTTCCTTTGTTTACGCGCTGTTCTTCATCGCGCTGGGCAAAACCCAGAGCGACGACGCCCACAAGGAAATCATCCCCTATTCGCTCAACGGCGGCGCGGATATCCACCTGCCGGACACCAGGAACTGCCGCGTTGACGTTTACGACGGGATGGATAATCAGGCCATGTTCTGGCAGATTCCGACCATTCAGGCGTTCCACAGTATTGTTCCCGGTTCCATCATGGAATTTTACCCCTCCGTCGGCGTACAGCGCGACGTGGGTTCCCGCCCGGAAACGAAGTATTACGGCCTGCGCGGGCTGACGAGCTGCCGCTGGCTGTTCGACCCGGCTTTGAGTGGCAAGGACTTTGCCGTAGGCGAAACGGATGCGAACGCACCGGCCATGCCGGGCTGGCGTTATTACGCTTCGCAGAACGGGTTTAAGATTTACCAGAATCAGTATTATATTCCCATGGGGTTCAGTTACGATTCCTACATCACCCGCTCGGAATACGAGCAGGTCGAAAAGGAAAACCGGCATCTGCTTCTGCTGAAAACGCTGGTAGTGGAAAACGAAGACGTGAAGAAAGTAACCGGCATTCTCAAGCATGATGACAATTTTCTGGAATCCGATTTTTCACAGGAGGCCTATTTCGAGGACTGCCTGAACCGGAAAGCCGAGTCATGCTCTTCCTTTGAACGCGACAACGGCGGATTTACCGCGAAAATCAACGCCGACAAAGAGCGGCTGGTCTTTTTCAGCGTGCCGTGGGAAGGCGGCTGGAGCGCCAAGGTGAACGGCAGGGATGCGGAGATTCTGAAAGTCAACGTCGGTTTTATGGCGGTGAAGGTGCCGGCGGGCGAATCCACAATCCGCTTTGATTATACGACGCCGGGCTTAAAGCAGGGGGCGCTGATTACCCTTGGCGGCGTAGCGCTGTTTGCCTTCTACTGGACTATGACCAATCGCTGGGAGAAAAAGCATCCGCACAAGCGGAAAGTATACCGTATTAAACGCCCCTTGCCGGGAACGATAGAATCCGCCGCACAAGCGGAAAATTTGGAAAGAGAATGATCGGAGGTTGCTATGCCCACAGTCTATTTTGTAATACCGTGCTATAACGAAGAAGAGGTTCTGCCGGAAACCGTCCGGCGGCTGACGGAAAAAGTAAACGGAATGATCAAGTCCGGGCGCGCCGACCGGAAAAGCCGTATGCTTTTGGTGGACGACGGCAGCCGCGACAAAACATGGGAGCTGATCAGCAGATTCAGCGAGGAAAACGAGCTGGTGAGCGGGATTAAGCTTGCGCACAACCGCTGGCACCAGAACGCGCTTCTGGCCGGGCTGATGACCGCCAAGGACTCCTGCGACTGCGCCGTCAGCTTAGACGCGGATTTGCAGGACGACATTGAGGTGCTCGACCAGTTTGTGGACAAGTTCATGGATGGCTGCGACGTGGTTTACGGCGTCCGCAACAAGCGCGAGACCGATACCTTCTTCAAGCGTACCACCGCGCTTGGATTTTACAAGTTCATGGCGGCGCTGGGCGTGGATGTGGTGTACAATCACGCGGACTACCGCCTGATGAGCCGCCGCGCGCTGGAAGCGCTGAGCGAATATAAAGAACCCAACCTGTTCCTGCGCGGCATTGTGCCGCTGATCGGCTACCGCAGCGACTATGTGTATTACGACCGGCATGAGCGCTTTGCCGGGGAGTCGAAATACCCGCTGAAAAAGATGATCGCTTTCGCGTGGGATGGCATTACATCCTTCAGCGTAAAGCCCCTGCGGATGATTGCGAGTTTGGGGGCGGTTCTGTGCCTTGTCAGCCTGATCGGCGTGATCCGGGCGCTGGTAGTCCGTTCCTTTATAACGGCGGGGTTCTGCGGCGTCTGGTTTTTGGGCGGCGTCCAGCTTTTGTGCCTTGGCGTTGTGGGCGGGTATATCGGCAAGATTTACGGCGAAGTAAAGGCGCGGCCGCGCTTTAAGATTGAAGAATATAAAAAATAGCCGGCCGACGCAGAAGAATGGTTCTTCTGCGCACAGCCGGTCGAATCGGTGTATTTCCCGGGAAAACCGGGCGCATAGTGCCGTTTTTCCGCTTCCCGCGCGGCTATTTCCTTTCCTTGAGCAGGATGCGTGTTTCGCCCGGATTCAGGCAGACGAGCTTTGCGGCAATGCGGGGGTGCTTCAGCCGCAGGCGCACCATGTCGCGCAATGCCTGCCCGCTGTTGTACCCATGGATGACCCGTATTTCCGTAATCTTTGCGTCGGCCCGGTTCAGAAGCTGTTCCAAGCCGCGTTTTGCTTCTTCGGCGGTCATGCCGTGGATATTCACTTCCAGAAGATTCCCGCGCCTTTCCTGTAACAATTTTATCGCCATCTTATCGTAAAAATTTCCGCTTTCGCGGACCGGGCGGACATTTCCCGTCCATCATCATTATATCATCAATCCGACAAAATGAAAGCAACTGCTCCGTTTTTTATGCTATAATTAAGGACAAAACAGGAGGGATCAATTTGAAGGTTGTGGACCTGCGCAATGTCTTTGCAAGCTGCAACGACATGCTGATTGAAATCAGCGACAATTATATCTATTATGCGGAAGAAAAAAAGGAAGAGGGTCATAACAGCCTCTTCATTTTAGAATATAACCGGGTTACGCGGCGGGAGAGAATCGTAACCAACTACATACTCAGCAATCCGTCCTTTGTCCAGCATTTTTTCTGTTTCCCCGACCATATCATCATCGTGATGGAAAGCGGGGAAAGCGAAGCCTGGATTCTGCGCATTGACAAGCACACCGGCGAAGAAAAAACCATGGCGAAGGTGAACTTTATCGGGAGCTTTTCGGATTGTACGGCGCTGGATGAGGACCACCTCATCCTTTATACCGTAGAAAACGAAAAACACCAGAATATGTTCCGGGCTTACAAAAAGCTGACGGGTTTCTCGAAAATTTCGTATTTATACGACCTGAACGAAGAAAAGTACTACTATGTGCGCGACCCGCGCATTTGCAATGCGGACAGCTCGGGCCTGATTCCTTTCACACGGGACGGGGAGGTTCAGCTTCTGGTGCTTCTGCCCCATGGGGACGAAGCGGAAAAGGAAAAATGCTATAAGAACAGGCGCTGGCTGGGCGACAACGTGAACGACAACGTTTGGCTCTGTCCGCTTTTTGATTTTATAATCGCTGTGAAAAACGGAGAGGAACGCGCGCCGCTGGAGCTGATTTTAAGCGCGGGGACCTGCGGGCTGGTACGCTACGCCGGGATGGATGCGGAGAACCTGTATTTCCGCGCGAAGTATTTCCCCACCGGTGATCAGCGGCTCTGCGCTTACAACAAGCTGACCGGGAAAAAGACGGTGGCGGCGGAGCTGAACCTGAAAGGGGACGAAAAGCCCGCTTCCTTCTATATCGACGTGAACGGCGCACGGGTTTACCGCATCACCGAGGACGAGGATAACTACGAGGTGGACGGTGTCCTGAATTCGGAAATCCACGCGAAATACAGCAAGGAGCTGGGCGAGTTCCTCGCCTGTGTGGACGACCGGTTCATCCTTGCGCGCTATATCCTTGCGGATGAAAAGGATTCGTTTGAGTTCAATTCCATTTATGATGTGCAGACAGGCGAACAGAAAAGCTACGAATGCCGCTGCGCCTTCCAGGGCAGCACGGTGGTGCTGTACTAAATACAATCCGTCCGCACAAAAAAGCGCCGGGGCGAAAACCCCGGCGCTTTGCTGTTATTCTTTACTTGGAAGCTGTATCAGCAGCGGAAGAAGTTTCGGATGCTGCGGGAGCTGCAGGTGCGGCGGAAGACGTTTCGGTCACAAACATGGACGGCTTGTAGGAATCAATCGCCGCCTGATTAAGGGTGACATTGCTGTAGGATTGCGCCGCCTTGTCCAGATCCTTGGAGAACTCCTCTAGCTTCATTTCCGCCAGAAGGTTATCGCGGGAACTCTCCGTGCTGAGTTCGTCCTTGGTCTTTTGCGTAATATCATTCTTCATGACAACGATGAAAGCGCCGGAAATTTCAGCGGCTTTTACATCGCCCGGCTTCATGGAATCCAGCAGCGTTTTCAGATCCGCCGGGTAACTGGTGCTTGTGTTCAGGTTTTCGGTGACCTCCTGAAGCTGCTCGGTAGACTGTTTGGAAGCGGCCTTGTATTCGTCGGCAATCTGCTTCATTGTTTTCTTTTTGGAAGAAACCTCCGCAGCGTAAGCGTCAAACTGCTTTTTAACGGCGGCCTTTTCCTGATCCGTAAACGGGGTGACACCACCGTCGGATTTTGTATTATAGAGTGATTTTGCAATAAAGGAGAAGTCTGTGTAATTCTTTTCAAAATACGATTTGAGTTCGGATTCGGGAACTTCCTTCTTACCGCCCTTGCCGTAAAGCGCGGTAAAGACCTTCTGGTATTTGGTGTAGAAATCCGCATAGGCAAGGTTAAAGGACTGCTTTGAAACACCGTATTTTTCAAGAGTGGAGCTTGCCTGTTCCCACTGGGCGTCGGTAAGGCTGCTGATCGCCTTGGTTTCCTCCGCCGTAAGGGACAGATTCAGCTC
>JAAYWU010000247.1 GCA_012516295.1 Clostridiales bacterium
AGCTCAGCCTGATTGTAACGGAAATCCTCATTATTTACAGCGTAAACTCCCATCAAGTATTCCTGCCCGCAAAAAATTTGAATGCGTTTGCCTGGGAACTGATTGATGAAGGCTATTCTTTACAGGCACTCGTGGAAGTGATCGTATCCTACGGCGTGCAATGTATGGAGCATATCGTCACGATCCCTTCGGATGCCGTTTTGGTCAAAAAAATAAGGGATTATATCACAAAGAACTGTACGAATCCCGAACTTTCCGTATCGAAAATCTCCGAATTTTTCGGCCTTAATTCTGCTTATGTGGGAAGCGTCTATAAAAAAGTCACCGGCCAGTCCATCGTACAGTCGATAACGGCTCTGCGAATGGGAAAAGCCAGGGAACTTCTGAACACGCGGGATTATAAAATCATTCAGGTTGCGGAAATGGTCGGCTATTCCGATGTGTTTTATTTCAGTAAAAAATTTAAAAAATTTTACGGATGTTCTCCCCGCGATTACAGCAACAGCGAAGAAATGTAGTCAAAAATGCCGGTCATTGCGCATGACCGGCATTGCTGTTGTGACATTTTATTCAAACAAAATATCGCATGATGCTTCTGCCGCCGCCTTTGCAATTTCCGCCGGCGGCTTTTTCTCCGTCAGGATTGCGTCGATGCCTTGAAAACCGCTTAGCCGAAAAAAGTAAGATTGATTAAATTTGCTGCTGTCGCAAAGCAAAATGGTAGACGCCGCGTTTTTCATCATCTGCTTTTTTACCATAACCTGCTGCTGATTCGCTTCACACACGCCCTGCGGGTCTATTCCCCGGCAGGATATAATCGCTAAATCCGCTTTAAATTCGGTGAAAAAATGACTCGCCTGTTCCCCGACAATCGAGGTTGAACCGTATTTTACATGGCCGCCCGCCATATAAGTATCCGCGCAGTCATTCTGAATTAAGCTAAGGGCGGTTGCGATTCCGTTTGTCGCTACAGATAAATTGTTATATTTTTTTAAGATGGGACAGATATTCATTACCGTCGTACTGGAATCTAAAAACAGGGAAAGGCCGTCTGCTAAAAAATTCTCCGCCAATGAGCAGATATATGTTTTTTCATCTTTCTTTTCCATATTGCGGAATGTATAGGGATATTCCCAGTTTCCACCCGTGGCAAGCACCGCGCCGCCGCGCTTGCGGATAACCAGCCCCATGTTTTCCAATCCGATTAAGTCGCGCCGTATGGTCGCCCGGCTGCAATAGAGCTGTTCGCACAGATATTCTAACGAAACATGCTTTTTTGCCTTTAAAATCGCCATAATTTTATCATATCGGTCTTCCGCAAACATAACGCAAAACTCCTTTACCATTCATTGAAACATTTTGAATAATTATGAAACAATTATAGCTGAATTTGCTCAATATTTGCAACAATATTTCAAATTGTTTACATTTTCTTTCAGTATATTTATAATTTGAAGTAATACAAGAAATTTTTAAACATATCGACGAGGGGGAGCTTTTATGGAAATTCAGCAGATAAAAGAACAGATTTGTGATATATGCCACAGAATGTGGCAGTTGGGCTGGGTAGCGGCAAACGACGGAAATGTAACGGTAAAACTGGAAGACGGCAATTTTCTTGCCACGCCCACCGGCATCAGCAAAAGTTTTATTACGCCGGAAAAGATCGTTAAAATCAACGCCAAAGGGGAAGTTTTAGAGGGAGAGGAGGGATACCGCCCCTCCTCCGAAATCAAAATGCACCTGCGCTGCTATGAAGAGAGGGACGACGTTGGCGCGGTGCTTCATGCGCATCCGCCGACAGCGACCGGATATGCCGTCGCCGGCAAAAGCCTGGACGAGTATTCTATGATTGAAACCGTCATTGCGATCGGTTCCATTCCCCTTACTCCCTACGGCACACCTTCCACCATGGAAGTACCGGAAGCCATTACGCCGTATCTGAAGGAACACGACGTTATGCTGCTTGAAAACCATGGCGCACTTACTGTTGGGACCGACTTGATTACGGCTTACTACCGGATGGAAACGCTGGAGCTGTTTGCAAAAATCAGCCTCACCGCGCACCTGTTGGGAGGCGCGAAAGAAATTTCGCAGGATAATATAAAGAAACTTCTGGATTTAAGAACATCCTATTACCATGTAACCGGAAAACATCCCGGTTATAAAAAATACAACCACTAAGGCATAAACGGCGCAGAAGGAGGCGTGTATATGGGAGAAAAAAAAGTACTGGCCTTTGATTTCGGCGCTTCCAGCGGAAGAGCTATGCTGGCGCATTTTGACGGAGAAAAAATCAAGCTGGAAGAAGTCCACCGCTTTGACAATGAACCCGTTATGG
>JAAYWU010000248.1 GCA_012516295.1 Clostridiales bacterium
ATAATACACATTATTAAGTATATAAATTGCCAAAGAAAACCCTGATTTAAGGAGGATTGGCGTGAAGATATTAATTCTTTCGGCCGCAACGGGCGGCGGGCATCTTCGGGCTTCCCACGCCATTGAAAAATACATTACTGAAAATTCGACCGGCAACGAGGTTGTGGTGGTCGATGCCCTGAAAAGCATCAACGCCGTATTAGACAAAACCGTGTGCGAGGGCTACCATTTCCTTGCCACCAAAACGCCGAAGGTTTTCGGCCAGCTTTACCGGAAATCCACCGAGGAAAGCTTGCTTTCCAACCTGGTTACAAGGTTTACCAGCGTATTCAGCCAAAAACTGGTCGCCCTTATGGAGGAGCAAAAGCCGGATATCGTTCTTTCCACCCATCCGTTCGCAACGGAGATGATCTCCCATTTAAAGAAAAAGGGAATCGTAACTGTCCCGCTAATCTGCCTGATGACGGACTACGGCCCGCACCGCGCATGGATTGCAGACCATGTCGACGCATATATTGTTTCAACAAAGGATATGATCCCCGAAATGAACGCGATGGGCGTTCCGACGGAAAAAATTTATCCTTTTGGCATCCCGGTGGGCGATGTGTTTTACAGCAAAGGGGACAAACCCGCGCTCCTGAAAAAATTCGGCATGGACGTGGGCGTTCCGACCATCCTGATTATGGCGGGCAGCTTCGGCGTTACCAATATTATGAAAATATATAAAACCCTAATTGAGCTTCCGATCGATTTCCAGGTCATCGTAATTACCGGGAAAAACCAGAAGCTGTTTGAAGCGTTTACCCCGGTTGTAGGCCAAAGTCCCAAGAAAACCAAGCTGGTCTATTTTACCGATGAGGTAGAAAATTATATGCACGCGTCAGATTTGATTATTACAAAGCCGGGCGGCCTGACCGTATCGGAGGCGCTCGCGTGCAACATTCCGCTCGCGGTGTTCGACGCGATTCCGGGGCAGGAGGAGGACAACGCGAATTTCCTTCTTTCCCACGGGATGGCGGTCAAGCTGGAAAAGGGTGCCGACCCGGGTAAGATCATCCTTTCGCTTCTGGAAGACAATAAGCGTTTGGAAAAAATGCGTTCTTCCTGCGAAAGCTTCGACAAATCCGAATCGGGAAAAAATATTTTCTCGCTCATTAACGAGCTGTGCGAGAAGAACCGAAAAGAAGCATAAAAAACGGGCCGCCCGGATGTTCGCATCCGGGCGGCTCACCGTTTTAGGAGAGAATTAAGCAAGGAATCATTCTTCGGGCTCAGGGCTTATTTTCGGCCTCCGGAAGTGCGGGGCTGCGGAAATTCGCAGTATGCTTATGACGAGTAACAATAGCGGCATGCTTATTTAATACATTTGAAATACGCTATGGATTGTTCGTTGAACCGTTCCACTTTCGAATAGAAGCTATCCGTCTTCGTTCTACAAAAAGACCCCAAATCCGCTTGAAGGAGAGGATTTGGGGTTCTCAAGATGGCAATTCCGGTTAAAATGCATACCTTATGCAATCAACCATTGATATTGTAATGCTCTGCTAATTTATTGCTTGCAGTTGCAAGCTTATGTACATAAACAAACGGCCCGACTATAATGAATGCGCCAAGCACGAACCAAAGCCAAAAATCTTTTGCGCCGAAACTATAATCAATGTTACGACGATTCAATTCGTCTCCTATACGCTCTGAAATTCTATGGAACCAAACCAAACACGCAATACCGAGCGTTATGGGGCCAACCAAAAAACATAACAAACAGAAATGCATGGTCTTGCGGCCATCATAGCGTCCTGCTATGACATTAATATCAGCGGAAATTCCCGAATAAAAAACAATCGGATAAATCCCCAAGGTAATGATGCCCAGCAGTATAAATTTGAGCAAGCTGCGTTTTGCATTTAGTTGGCGAACCGGAGCCGGGGATGTCTGATATACTTGCTCCTGAGCTACTGCATTTGATGTTTCTACCATATGTTTCTTCCATATTTATGTAATTTTTCCCTCAAGCAAAATGTATTATACTATAGAATCCCAGAATTGTAAATAAAAATATTACTTTTTTCTATAAAATATGTCAAAAAGATTTCTTTTATTACCCTGTAAATTAGGTCCTTTGAATTTTAGTGCATTTGCGCATAAGAGGATGGGAATTCCTGTTCTATTGATATATTTCCAGCGAGTGGTTTTCATGGCTGCCCTTCTAATAAAGCTTGAAAAATGCGCAATCCGCGCAAAAAGGGAACCTGGCTTAACAGCCGGGTTCCCTTTTGTCATATAAGTACAAATAGGCGCAGAACCAAATGCGCGCACAAAACAAAACGCTCCCCATCCTGTGGGGAGCGTGAATTGCAGGCAGACGCAGCCTGCTGGTGCGGATAACAGGACTTGAACCTGCACGAGGGTTACTCACCAGAACCTAAATCTGGCGTGTCTGCCAATTCCACCATATCCGCGTGCACAAGCTATTATACCGTAACAACAGCTTTAATGCAAGTATTTCTTATTTGCCTAATATTCCCTGCTCCAGCATGGACTGTGCGGCAAGCATGGCCCCAAGGCGGCCGCTATGGTAGTTCAGCCCGCCCTGCATCCAGGCCGCGTAGGGCTCCCGCAGCGGCGCATCCGCGGAAAGCTCAATGGAAGCGCCGAGCGTGAACGCGCCCGCCGCCATAATCACCTTACAATCGTAACCGGGCATGTCCCATGGCTCCGGCGTAACAAAGGAATCCACCGGCGCGCCCTTCTGCACGCCCTTGCAGAAGGCAATGAGCGCTTCCTCCCTGCGAAGCAGGACGGCCTGAATAATATCCGCGCGCGGCTCGTCGTATTTCGGTGTTACCTCATAACCGAACAGGCTGAACAGCGCCGCTGTAAACGAAGCGGTTTTCAGCGCTTCGCCGGTTACATGCGGAGCATGAAAGGCACCCATGAACAGCTCGCGGTTATTCCCCAGCGTCGCGCCGATTTCTCGACCCGTCCCAGGCGTAGTCAGGCGGTAGGAGCAGCTTTCCACCAGATCCTTCCTTCCCGCGATAT
>JAAYWU010000249.1 GCA_012516295.1 Clostridiales bacterium
CCATCGCGAAAAGCGGCTCCCTGAATTTCAAAAAGGAAATCGAGCAGAAGGAAGATATTGAAATCATTGGCCAGTTCGGCGTCGGCTTTTATTCCGCGTTTATGGTCAGCGAAAAGGTTACGGTGCTGAGCAAAGCCTTTGGCAGCGAAGAAGCCTTTAAATGGGAGAGCACCGGAACGGAGGGGTACACCATTGAACCCTGCGAGAAGGAAGACCGCGGTACAACCATAATTTTGAAATTAAAGCCAAATACCGAAGATAACAATTACGATGAATTCCTTGAAACCTACACACTTCGGAATCTTGTGAAAAAATATTCGGACTATATCCGCTATCCGATTAAAATGGATATTGAAAAAAGCCGCCTGAAGGAAGGAACCAAGGACGAGTACGAAACCTATACCGAAAATGAAACGCTCAACAGTATGGTTCCGATCTGGCGGAAAAATAAGAACGAGATTAAGGAAGAGGAATACAACGAATTTTATAAAAATAAGTTCATGGATTATACCGACCCCATAAAGGTCAGCCCTTCCAGCACCGAGGGCACCGCAACGTACAACGCCCTGCTTTTCATCCCCGCCAGAGCGCCGATGAATTTCTACACCAATGATTACGAAAAGGGCTTGCAGCTTTACTCCAACGGCGTTCTGATTATGGATAAATGCGCGGATTTGCTTCCGGATTATTTCAGCTTTGTACGCGGTCTGGTCGATTCGCAGGATCTGTCGCTGAATATCTCGCGTGAAATGCTCCAGCACGACCGCCAGTTAAAGATTATTGCCGGCCGTCTTGAAAAGAAGATCAAATCCGAGCTGGAAAACATGCTTGCCAATGAACGGGAAAAATACGAGAAGTTCTTCAAAAACTTCGGTCTGCAGTTGAAATACGGCGTTTATCAGGATTTCGGCCTGCATAAGGAAGTTTTGCAGGATTTGCTGTTGTTCTATTCTTCCAGCGAAAAGAAGCTCGTAACCTTAAAAGAATACGTTTCCCGCATGAAAGAGGGACAGAAGTACATCTACTATGCATGCGGCGAAACAGTCGAGCGTGTGGATAGGCTTCCGCAGACAGAGGCGGTAAAGGATAAGGGCTACGAAATTCTGTACCTGACCGACGGCGTGGATGAATTTTCCATCCGCATGCTGATGAAGTACGCCGACAAGGAATTTAAGTCCGTTTCCGCGGATGACCTGGGACTGGAAACCGAAGAGGAAAAGCAGGCCGCCGCAAAACAGGTTGAAGAAAACAAGGACATGCTGAACTTCATGAAAGATGCCCTGGAAGGGAAAGTAAAGCAGGTTATCTTGTCGCAGAAGCTGAAAACCCACCCGGTCTGCCTGTCGACCGACGGGGCGATTTCCATTGAGATGGAAAAGGTGCTCAATGCCATGCCTTCGAATGAAAAGGTAACTGCACAGCGCGTTTTAGAGATTAACGCCAACCTTCCGATTTTCAAAAAGCTCTGTTCGATTTATGAAAACGATAAGGATACGTTAAAGGAATACGCGTCCCTGCTGTATACGCAGGCTCTGCTGATTGAAGGCGTCACGATTGACGACCCGGTGGAATTCTCCAATCAGGTCTGCAACCTGATGACAAAGGATTAAAGCCATATCCATGGGAATCCCCAAAGCCACATACACGAACAAAACCTCCTGCTGTGTCTACAGCAGGAGGTTTTGTTGTGCCGCAAATACCATGGGCGGATTTACAGAAGATTATAAATATACTTAAACAAAAGCTGTTTCCATTTCGGCAGGCGTCTGTAATTTTCCAAAGCGAGACGCTGTGCAAACTCCGTCATGGTTTTTAATTCTTCCTTGGTAACGCCGTTCCGGCTGAACCTTGCTTTCTGAGCAAGATCGTTTATTTCCTCGCTGATTTCGCCGCCGAATTTTGTTAACCGCGTCAGATACGTGTAAACGCCGATTGCGGCTTGGCGGAAATCCGGCTGTGCAAAGCATTTTTTCCGCTGGCTTAACACATATTTGTGTTTGAGGATTGTGAATGCAAGCAAAGCGAGAAGAATCGCTGCCGCAATCAAAATCGGGAACCGGGCGGCTTTGGTATCCGAAACCGCTTTTGCGCCGGCCTTCGGTGAAGAATCTGGCGAAGAGGATACGGTGCTGTTCGGGGCTTTGCTTTCCGCCTGCCCTTCCGGCTTGCTTGCCGCTTTGCCTTGGGCGGGGCTGCTGGTTTCAGACGAGCTTTGCTCAGGGAGCTGGTTGACGGGATTGTTTTCCTGCGTCAGATTTCTATCTACCCTGAAGCCGGGAGTAACCTCCATGGGCTGCCAGCCAAGCCCGGGATAATATATTTCCACCCAGGCGTGTGCGCGGCTGTCCGGGATATTCGCCCAGCCGTCCGCTGAGGCGTTTTTATAGTCTTGGGGAGTAACGATATATCCCTCCGCGTAGCGGGCCGGTACGCCCATTGCACGCAGCATTACGGCTGCCGCTGTGGCAAAATGCATGCAGTAGCCACGGCGGCTCTTTGTCAGAAAGTATTCCGTAAAGTCCTCTCCCTCGGGCACCTTTCCGGGATTCAAGGTATAGTAGCAGTTTTTGCTTAAATAATCCTTTACGGCATTTACCATGCCTTCTACGTCGGCGCGGGAATCGGATTGCAGGGCCGCCCGTTTTTTTAAAGGACCCATCAAACCTTCCTGCTTTAACAGCTTTTGTACCTTTTCCCGGGTGCTTTGGGGAAGTTGGGTGTACTTATCATACAGGAACAGGCGGTACGCCTGTTCTGTTTCCATATAGCTCCTGCTTTTAATATCCATTTCCTGCAGAACATTTTCAGGAATCGTGCTTTTGTAATAGGATTCCGCATTTCCGGAATTCAGATCATTGTATTTCTCCTGGCTTTCAAAAAAGCGCATCACATGGTCCGGGATGTTGTACCCTTCTGTGGAGGGAAACATGCGTTTTGTGATCAGGCTGTAGACCAATCCGCTGATATTGGAAGAGACTTCGCCCGGTCCCAGTCCGTATGCATAGAAAGTATATTCGGAAGTGCCGAAGAGAGAATCCGAGCGGATACATTCGTCGTTTACAAAATGCACGCCGATAATGGCTTCCGGTGTTGTGGAAAGGTTATAGGGCGCGTAAATGCATTGCTTTGACGCCCGTACGTTCCGGATTCGTATTCCGAACGGGTTCAAAAGGGGGTTATCCTGCTGGTGCAGAAGGGATGCGAACCAATAGAGCATGTTCTGGACGTTTCGACCGCCAAGCTGCCGGTTTATGGCGGTGTATTCGGCATCGGGGAGTTTTTCCCAGCGCGAACCGGTAAAAACGCTTCCGGCAAAGCTCTTTAAGTAAAGGGGGTACTGTTTGTTCGATTTGATTTGCAGGGCGGTTTTTCCGCTAAACTGGATATTGCCCGCATTGTTTAAATCGACGTGATTCGTATTTCCCGCCAGCGCCCTGCTTCCGTTCATCAGCGGGCTGTCCGCTGCCGCTTCAATCAGCTTTGTACGCATTTTATCCAACTCCGGCGGACGCTGGTAGCTTTGCATTGGGAACAGGGAGAGAATCAGCGCGAAGCACAGAAGAAGCGCCGGGATGGAAAGCAGTCCGCTTCTTGCGGCGGCAGCGCTACTTTTGCACATATATCCGCTTTTGATTTTCAGAAATCCCTTCTTTTTTTCCGCCGGAAGCCGGGTTAAGAGCATTGCGGCCCAACAGGCAAACAAGGACAGCACCGCTGTAAAGTTTGGTGTAATCAGAAACGCAAGCGCGGCAAACAGGAAGGGAGAGGTTATGAGGAAAGTAAAACAAAGGCTTTTTTGCTTAATAACCGCATTGCACACAAGGCCGGTGACAATGAACAGGACAAACACCAGAAACAGGGTACAGGTTTCCGGATACAGCTCCTTTTTTACGCTTACCAGATAAATGGGAAAATCCAAATCCGTACGGCTTGCATAGGTTTTCATAATTTGATTGGTTGTTATTACGAATCCCTGCGCCATTCCGGCCCGGAAATACCAGGCCGCGGCGGCGTAAAGGATGACCAATAGGAAATGGATGTAAATGCGTGCGCGTTTCAGTGAGTAGGATACGGTAAAGACCGCGGCGAACAGAAGGGCGTACAGGTTCACCGTCAGGGGCAGGACAGGTAGTGAAAAAGCGGAGATAAAGCACCATGCGGCGCCTAAAACGCCCAGAAGGACTACGGTAAAGGAAAACGCCGCGTTTTCAGCGGCGGATGGCTTCTGCTCCATCAGGCGCGGAGCGGCGATTTCCATGCCGGACTTTGTCTTGCGCTTGCCTTCGCTCATTTTTCACACCTGCTTTCTCATATTGTAATTCCGGAAAGGGAATCCTGTATGGTATTCGGAAGTATTTCCACTACGCTTATATGCATGGCTTTCAGATTCTCGGTAAATTCAGCGTCCTGATCGTTTTCCAAATTGCCCGTGTACAGCACGGTTGCTTTTATTCCTTCCATCCTGCCGAAAAAGAGGGGAAGCGCATCCGTCAGCCCGCCGGTAATGTAGATAACGTGCGCGCAGCGCATGCTATCCATGCTTTCCCGGGATTTCAGGGCATAAGGGACATCCCTGTAATAACTGGAAGAAAGCACCGCGTTCAGAAGAACCGCCAGGTCTTCCTCGTTTTCGATGGCCGCGTTTTCCATACGGCTGTTTCTTGCGTCGTACCATTCGATCCGGTGCTGGATTCCATTTTCCGTCAAAAAATGCGAAAGGGAGGCAAACGTTTCAATCAAGGCGTCCGCTCTCTCCATATCCGGAGCAAGCAGTTCGACCAACAGGAGCACCGCACTATCAGTCGGCAGGCTGAACTCCTTCACCATCAGCTCGTCCAGCTTGGAGCTGAGCTTCCAATGGATGCTTCTGAGCCGGTCGCCGCTGCGGTATGGCCGGATGTCGAAGATTTCCGACGGAGCATCGCCGGGTTTTATTTTGGAATAGACGCTGCTTTCCGCTTGCGTGGCCGCCGTACGGTCGATTTTTAGATCAATCGGATAAATGCCGGGGGTAACGAATACCTCGGCTTGAGCAGCAGGCGCTTTATGCACGGAAAAAATACCCAAAAAGTCATAATATGTAATTTTCGTCACTTGAAGACGGATTCTGCCGCAGTACTGCGAACACATGCGGTATTCCACGCGCTGTTCCGCTTTGGAATTGACGGGAAGAAACAAAATTTCCTCCTTTTTGTCGCCGCTGAGCGTGTTTTCGAAGGAGATTTGGATTTTTACGCCGGCAAGCGGCAGAAGGGATGTATTCTTCAGCACGATATAGGCACAGAAATCCCTCCTTTTGTTGGCCGCGGCGCAATCCGTTTCCAGCGAAACGTTGGTTTTCCGAACGGAGGAGAGTAAAAAAAGGAGGGGAAACAAAGGCAGGAGCAGCAGAAATAAAAAGGTAAAAAAGGAGAGGTATTCCTTGAAAAAGATACAGAACACAAAAGCGGCAAGCAGAAGCAGGCCGTAGGAAAGCCGATAACGAAACATGGGGGCACCCCTAACCCGCAATGGAAGGCGCCG
>JAAYWU010000250.1 GCA_012516295.1 Clostridiales bacterium
AGCGGCTTGGGAAGAAGGGGACTCGGCTGCGGTTTCCTGCGCCTCCGACTTTACTGCTCCATCCGCCATGCCGGCGGCGGAGGTATTGCGCCCACCTATTGCCAACGAGGTTTTGGGAGGCGCGCTGCTCGGGGTCGAACTGGCGCACGCGGCAAATACGCCCAAGAGTACGGCGGCGCTGACCAGCACCGCGGAAAATCTTCGTATCGTTCTGTTTCCCATTCCCTTCTCCTTTCTGTTTGCCCGTTTCTCCTTACGGCACGCATTGCTCCTCAATCTGTACGACTCTGTTGTCGCGGATCGTAAGATGGAACGGATTATGATACTTCTTCCGGTTTTCTTCGAACCCCTTTGCATCGGATACCTTTATTTGAATACGGTTACCGTCATCCACAGTCCGGTACACAGCCTTGTCTGCAAGCGTTAAGGGTTACTCTCCGGCTTGACTGCCGGGGAGGAGCTGCTTTGGGCGCTGCCGGAGGGATTTTCCTTCCGGTATCCCAATGCGATTTCCTTGCCAGTATTATTGTCCAAAAACATCCGCAGGATTTGGCCGTCTAATAACACAAATCCCTTTACCCCGAATTCCTTCAAAAGATCGTTGAACGTCATCAGCGGCAGATACGCCGTACCGTCCATCATAACCGGCTCCACCGCTTTGCCGTTCACAGCATATTTCCCGTCCTTCTGGGTTACGGTAAGGCCGAGCGCCTTGGCCGTATCCTCCAGCGGCAGGAATTCGCCGTTGTCATTGGATACCACTTTCGCTGTAAAGGAAATATCCTCCCCGTTCAAACGGATGTCGCCTCTGGTATGCCCGCCCAGCGGGATTTTCGTCTGTAAATCCTTCAACGGGAATTTAAACTCCTGAATCCCGGCGGCGTAGGGGGCAATATCATACAACTGAAAATAAACCACCAAATCCTGCCCGTCCAGATAGAAGGAATATTTTCCGTTTAAATCCTTTACCGTCTGCACGGCTTCGGGGAAATACAGTTCCGGATGCCTTTGAATGTCCGCAAGGATTTTATCGGTAATCAGCTTGGTTCCGGCCTGCGGGTCCTTAAACAGAGCGCCCGGCGTTTCGTAGGTTTCCCCGGTTTTGGTATTCACATTAAAGGTGCGGAGCCAGCGGAAACCGTGCGCCCCGCCCGTATAATTCTCGCTGTAAATCCACACGGAAAGAACGTCCCCGTCCAAAAAGCTGTCGAAAAAGCTTGTAAAGTACAGATGCTTTTCGGCCGCAGAATCGCCTAAATCCTTGCCCATCTCCTTGACTTCGGCGATCCCGTCCACCGATATTTTCCGAATCTCCTCGTTCAGCTTCTCCGCCGCAGAAAAGCCCGAGTAAACCGGTATGGCGGTTTGTATCTGTATGTTGTCCTCCGTTTTGACCATTACTTCCGTTTTCTGCGAAAATGCGTTCGCCGCTTTTGCCGGTTTTCCGGAATCCCCGGTTTCCGCGGCTGTTTGCGCTGAGGAACACCCTGAAAAGCAGATGCCTACCGTCAGCAAAAAGGCAACAGTGGACAATGCCCACCTTCTCATAACATTCTTCCTTTCATTTCCATTTAACTTATATTTATTATAGTTGGCGTAGGAAAAATGTCTAGAATTCTGACAGCTTTGTAATTCTTATTCTGAAATTGTTATCTTCTCCGCTTTAAATAATCAGCCCGCCGTTTACGCCGAAAATCTGCCCGGTGATAAAGTCCGACTGCTCCCCCGCTAAAAAGCGGACGGCATTGGCGACGTCCTCCGGCGTGCCGATTGCGCCCAACGGCGTTTCCTCTTTCAGCTCTTTGATGGTCTCCTAGTCAAGGGAAGCGTTCATGTCGGTCTGAATGACGCCCGGCGCTACGCAGTTCACCTGTATGCCGGACGGGCCGAGCTCCTTTGCCAGCGCTTTCGTCAGGCCGATCACCGCCGCTTTGGCCGCGGAGTAGTGCACTTCACAGGAAGCGCCCACCTGCCCCCACATAGAGGAAATATTGATGATTTTTCCGCGCTTCTGATGAATCATATAAGGGAGCGCGCATTGGCAGCAATGGAACATTCCCTTTACGTTTATGTCAAACATCCTGTCCCAGTCGCGTTCGGTCAGGTCGGTAAACAGTTTCTGCTGTGCAATGCCCGCGTTGTTTACCAGCACATCCACCCCGCCGGCCTGCTGAAACATCGCTTCCACCTGCAACCGGTCCGACACATCCCCCTGCAATGCGACACATTCTATACAAAAAGTATTATTTAACTCATTTATTAATTTTTTTGCCTCTTTTTCGGAAGTACAGTAATTGACAATGACCCGGAATCCGTCCTCGGCAAGCTTTTGCGCAATGGCCCTGCCAATGCCGCGGG
>JAAYWU010000251.1 GCA_012516295.1 Clostridiales bacterium
AAGGAAAGTACTTCTTTTTCAATACTAATATCGGTTATCAAATATCCGGGTGGATTTCTTTTCACTGCGGGGAAGATCACCCAGCTCCACCGGCTTGATTGCGGCGGTAATACCGATTTTGGTTTTAAAAAGGAAACCGATTTCATTGATCAGTTGAGCCTTGTCCGCGTCCGCTTCCTTTTCCACAAACAGGGTAAGGATATCCCTTCCGTTTAAATGGTCAATCATTACCTGATATTCGCTGGAAGCGCCGGGAACCCCTTTCAGCAGCTCTTCAATCTGGCTGGGGAAGATATTGACGCCTTTTACCTTAATCATGTCATCGGTGCGGCCCAGAATGGTATCAATGCGGGGATAAGGGGAACCGCATGGACAGCTGCCGGGTATAAAGCGGGTCAAGTCATGCGTACGGTAACGAATCAGCGGAGCCCCCTGCTTCTTCAGGGTTGTGATTACCAGTTCTCCGATTTGGCCGTCGGGAACGGGCTTTCCTGTTTTTGGATCGACGATTTCAAAATATACATAATCGTCCCAATAATGCATTCCGCATTCATAGTCACAGCTTATGCCGATTCCCGGTCCGTAAACTTCGGTTAAGCCGTAAATATCATAAAGCTTCACGCCGAGTTCCGCGGCAATGCGGCGGCGCATTTTTTCGCCCCAGCGTTCCGACCCGATAATCCCTTTTTTCAGATGGATATGTTGGCCGATATCCCGCCGGGCGATTTCCTCCGCCAGAAGCAGGGCGTAAGAGGAGGTTGCACACAGAACGGTGCTTTTCATATCCTGCATCATGCGGAGCTGTTTATCGGTGTTGCCGGGGCCCATCGGTATGACCATTGCCCCCAGACGCTCCGCGCCGGACTGAAAGCCGATTCCGGCAGTCCACAGGCCATAGCCGGGGGTAATCTGTACGCGGTCAAGCTTGGTCACGCCCGCGGTTTCGTAGCAGCGGGCGAAAAGCAGAGACCAGTCGTCCACATCCTGCTTGGTGTAGGGAATAATGACGGGCGTTCCGGTTGTGCCGGAAGAAGAATGGATACGCACGATTTCCTCATCCGGAACAGCCTGTAACCCAAGAGGATATGCTTCACGCAGGTCGCCTTTCCAGGTAAAAGGAAGCTTTTCAAAATCGGACTGGGTTTGAATGGCGCCGATGTCAATACCATCCAGCTTTTTCTTATAAAAGCCGTCGATGGTGGTTAAGTGCCTCAATTGCGCTTTTATTAAGTCGAACTGTGATTGCTTCATTTGCATTTTGGAAGCCTCCTTTATGTATGATGTGGTTCCGCCATTTCCGCTGCTTGTGCGCCTTTTTCAAGCGCTTTACTATTTATCTCTATGAATTGCGGCTTTACCCGTTTGGAAATTGCGTTTTTCAGTTCGTCCATGGATAAGCCAAGCATTCCCGAAGCACAGGCCGCGCCCAGCAAAGCAACGTTCAATACTTTTGCCGAACCGCAGTCTTCACAGATCTTTTCCCCGTCAACAACAATCAGCTTTGCCGCTTCTTTTTGCAGACAGGCAATCATTTCGGACCCGTTATAGGAGGACTCCCCAAGCGAGGTAGTAACCGGGCGGATTGCCTTACGGCTCACAACCACAACGCCGCCTTTTTTCAGATAGGGCAGGCAGCGCACGGCTTCCGCGGGCTCGAAACCGATGATGACGTCGGCGGAATGTTTCGGAATCATAGGGGAATGGATTTTATCGCCAATACGCACGTGGCTGACAACGCATCCGCCGCGCTGCGCCATTCCGATGGTTTCGGCGGTACGGGCGTTCTGCCCTTTATCCATGGCGGCCTGTGCAATCAGCTTGGAAGCAAGGACCGTTCCCTGTCCGCCCACGCCGGACAAAATACAGTTTACAGTCATGAATATTGCACCCCTTTCATGGCGCCGCAGGGGCAAACCTGTGCGCAGAGAGAACAGCCGAAGCAAAGGGAAGGTTCAATATGCGCTTTCCCGCTGTCCATGGAAATTGCGGGACATCCGATTTCCCTTATGCATTTTTTACAGCCGACGCAGGTACCGGAATCCACCTGATAAGAAACGGCGGGCTTTGACACGGCAATGCACGGCGACCGGAAAATGACAGCGGACACGCCCTTGTGCGCGGCGGCCTTTTTTACTGCTTCAATGGCTTTAGTGAGATGGAACGGATTTACAACCGAAACCTCTTTGACACCCACAGCGGTTAAGATGGCGGGAATACTGACCTTTTCGGTGAGGTTTCCCATCATGGTTCTTCCCGTTCCCGGGTGCGGCTGATGCCCGGTCATGGCGGTTGTCGAGTTGTCCAGCACAATCAGCGTGATATCGCTTTCGTTATAAACCGCGTTCACAACTCCTGTGATGCCGGAGGCGAAAAAGGTGGAATCGCCGATAAAGGAAAAATGCTTTACATCCGGTTCGATATGCTGCATACCCTGTGCAATGGTTACATCCGCGCCCATGCACAGGCAGGTATCGACCATGTCCAGCGGCATGGCGTTTCCAAGGGTGTAGCAGCCGATATCTCCGTTAAAAACGGCCCTTTGCCCTTTCATAGCCTGCTTTACCGCATAGAAGGAGGCGCGGTGCGGGCAGCCCGCGCACAGTACAGGCGGGCGTACCGGCAGCGGGGGGAGGGGCTCGCTTTTTTCGGGAGCGGGCAGGCTCAGATAGCTGTGCAGTACGGATTTTACCGATTCCACCGTGTTTTCTCCGGCCTGCTGCACATCGCCGCTCAGCTTGCCGCGGATGGAGACATTCAAATGGTGTTTGCCGCAGAGGAAGATCAGTTCCCGCTCAATAACGGGGTCGAGCTCCTCAATCACCATTACTTCGGTCAGACCGCGAAGAACCTCCAATGCGAGTGTTTCCGGGATGGGGTGCGGTGTGGAAATTTTCATCAGCTTGGCGTTGCAGCCGCCTAACGCTTCCTTTATATATTCGTAACTGATCCCGCCGGTTGCGATTCCTTTTGTGCCGCTGCCGGTAACGGTATTAAAACGATAGGAAGAAAGCTTTTCACCCAAAACGGGATTTCTTTTCTCGATCTTCATATGGTTCTGATAGGAAAGGCGGGGAAAAATCGTCCATTTCGCGTCTTTTATAAACCCTTCTGGCTTATGAACGTTTTTTGTATCCGCTATTTCCATGGAAGCGCAGCCATGGCAGACGCGGGTGGTCGGCCGGAACAAAACCGGGGTACCGTATTCCTCCGAAAGGGCAAAAGCATCCCCGATCATAGCGTAGGCTTCCTCCGGTGAGGACGGATCAAAAACGGGAAGCTTTGCGAACTGCGCAAAATGGCGGGTATCCTGTTCCGTCTGCGAGGAGATCGGGCCGGGGTCGTCTGCGGAAACAATCACCATGCCGCCTTTTACGCCGACGTAGGCAAGGC
>JAAYWU010000252.1 GCA_012516295.1 Clostridiales bacterium
AATGGTACGTAAGAGAGATACTGCAATGCGGGCACATGACAACCTGTCCGCATTTTTTACAGGAACCGAAGGTATGGAACCCTCTTCGATTCAACAGGAGAATCGACTGCTTTCCGTTTTTCAGGTTATCGTTTAAAGCAGAAAATAATTCCGCGCTTAAAATCGTATCGTTCCCGTTTTCCAGTTCCCTATTCATATCAACCACCGTTACCTCCGGCAGTTCAGCACAGCCGAAGCGGGTGGAAAGCGTATTCAGGCTGTATCGCCCGTTCTGTGCAAGGTAATAGCTCTCTATGGAAGGGGTTGCGGATGATAAAACAAGAAGCGCTTTATGATATGCACAGCGGAATTTTGCGACTTCGCGCGCATGGTAGCGCGGGGACGATTCCGATTTATAAGTGTATTCCTGTTCCTCATCCATAATGATAATGCCAAGGTCCTGAAAAGGGGCAAAAACGGCGGAACGGGTGCCGACAGCAATCTGCGCCTCTCCGTTCTTTACTCTTTTCCATTCATCCAGGCTTTCGCCCAGCGACAGCCCACTATGGAAAACGGCTACGCTGCGGCCATACCTTTTGTGGAACAGGGCGACGGTCTGGGGAGTGAGTGAAATTTCCGGCACCATAACAATAATCCCGCGGCCTTCTCCCTTTACTTCGTCAATCAGCCGCATAAACACGGATGTCTTTCCGCTTCCGGTTACTCCGTAAAGAAGGGAAACGCCGCCCTTGCCTGACCGGTATTGCTGATAGAGATTCTCAAAGGCCTGCTGCTGCTCGGAAGAAAGTACAATATCCTCTGCATCACCGGTCCCGGAAATATGCTCATAAGGGTTTCGGTAAACTTCCATTTCAAAATACTGCACAATGCCCTTTGACGCCAGCGTATTGACCACCGCGGGGGTCACCCCGGCAAAATAGCAAAGCTCTTTCAGGGAAGCACTTCCGGCTTCGCAAAGAAGATCATATACATTCTTCTGTTTCTTCGTAAGCTTCGGCAGATCTGAAATTTCAGTTAAGCGCACCATCTTCTGCGCCGCGTCTCCAATCCGGCGCACTGCTCCGCTGCTTTTGACCAGCACATTCGCGCTGCAAAGCTTTTGCAGAACGGAATCGTCGGAAAACCCCATTGCATAAAGCAGCTTGTCCCGGTCAACAGAAGTTTTGGCATGCGCCAAATAGCGAATGACCTGCTTCTCCGACTCGCTGAAATCTTCCATGGAAAGCGTGTCCGGATTTACAGCCAAAGCGTATTCCGTCCGGATTTTTAAATTCATGCCGGCGGGCAAAAGGAGCTTAACCGCATCAAACAGAGTGCAGAAATAATGTTCCTTCATCCAGGAAACCAGCCGCAAGCCTTCATTTGAAAGAAGCGGCGCCTTGTCAAGCACCGCCAGAATAGGTTTTAAGCAATCTGCATCGTTTTGTTCAGTAAGCGCAAGAATAATCCCCTGGCGTTTGCTGTTGGCCCCGCCGAATGGAACAATGACGCGGCAGCCCGGCTTTGCATCCGCCAACAATGTTTCGGGAACGCAATAGTCGAAAGCCTTGTCAAAATGATAAACGGTTTTTTCAACCGCCACTTTTGCAATGGTAAATTC
>JAAYWU010000253.1 GCA_012516295.1 Clostridiales bacterium
CCGTAAAGCAGGGGCCTTCCCGGCAATTCCAGCCTGCCCCGTTCCTCAATCAGCCCTTTTGCCGTAAGGCTGCCCAATACGCCGGAGCAATCCACCCCGCGGATCTGCTCAATAAACGCCTTGGTAACCGGCTGGTTATACGCTACAATCGCGAGCACTTCCAGGCTTGCCTGGGAAAGCGGCGTATTCCTGCGCATATCCAGAACGCGGCGGACAAACGGTGTATATTGCGGATTGGAACACATTTGAAATTGTTCATCAAGCTGTACAATCCGGATTCCGGCTTCTTCCCGATTGAATTCATCCATTAAATTCTTTACCATTTTCAAAGCAGTTGGCTTATCCAGTTCCAGAGCGTCTGCAATCCTGTCAATGGACACCGGGTCACCGCTTGAAAAAAGAATTGCTTCTATTGCGCCTTGTATTTTTTTAATCTCCATTTTTTCACACCGCCACAAATCAATTTGACCGTTGCATTGCTTTTATCGCCGTTTATTTGCACACGCTTCCCTTTTACCAGTTCCAACACCGCTAAAAAAGTCGCTATCAAATCCGATTTATCGGTTATATCCTCAAATAATTCTTTGTATTTGACCTCGTTCGTCCGGTAAAGGCGGCGCAGAACGTGAATAATCCGGGAAGATACGGAAACAATTTTATGCGTTACAATTTTTGAGAATACCTCCGGCGACGGCGGGACAAAGCGTTTTCCATGCCCGACAGCCATATAATAGGCGTTATAAATTTCCATGGGCGTATGATGGCGGCGGTATGTCTGGTCAAACTCGATTTCCGCCGCTTCGCGGACAAAGATATCATAATTCAGCCTTTCCGCCATCAGCTGCGCAATGCGTTTGCATTCCTGATATTCCAAAAGCTGCCCGCTCAACTCTTGCCGGAGTTTGTCGCTTTCTTCATGCTTGGGGAGAAGGGAAACGGTTTTCATATAAACAAGACGGGCGGCCATTTCCAGAAACTCGCTTGCAACGTCCATGTCCTCGTCTTTCATAGCGTCAATCTGCTCCATATACTGGTCCAAAAGCTCAGAAATCTGAATATCGCAGATATCCAGCTTGTTTTTTCGGATCAGATAGAGCAATAAATCAAGCGGTCCCTCAAATACCGGTAATTTATAGGATAGTTTCTCCATATTGCCCTACTTTATAACAAACCGAAAAGTTTAAATGGCAGCGTGGCCAGCCAGAGGACTCCGTTCAAACATGCATTCTGTAAAATCGCGAGAGGAACGCGAAGCATGCCGCTGAACAGGACAACAAACGCAACCATAATAATAATATTCTGGTAACGATAATAATTATAGAGTGCCTTGCTGGAAAGGAAAGCGCCGAGTATCTTGGAACCGTCAAGCGGTGGCAGCGGAATCAAATTGAATACCGCCAGCGAAATGTTAATTACGATGTAGGCCGTAAAGAAATCATAAACAAATCCGGGCATCGAAAGGCCCTTCCACAGAAAGAGCGCTAAATAAATGACTGCGCCGACAAAAGAAGCCAGCAAATTTGCGATCGGCCCGGCAAGGGCGGTAATCGCCATATCCCGGCGGGGATTTTTAAAATATCTTGTGTCGACCGGCACCGGCTTCGCCCAGCCAAAGCCAAACATCAAAAGGAAGAATGCACCGATCGGGTCAAGGCTGACGATCGGGTTTAACGTAATCCTGCCGCTGTACTTTGCGGTTTTGTCGCCAAGCTTATAGGCAACCCAGCCATGGGCGCACTCATGCAGCGGAAGGATACAGAAAATAACAAACAACGTTGCCAGTATTTGTGATACTACGGACGCCATTTCCAGGGGCTGTCCCTTTAACATATTGCTCATCATATCAAATAGCATATCGAAATTCTCCTTTATAAGCTATTATTATAATACGACTCCACAAAAAAAGCAAAACAATAATAAAATAATAAGA
>JAAYWU010000254.1 GCA_012516295.1 Clostridiales bacterium
CGTCTTAATGGCAGAAGCGCTCCACACGGACTACGGGTGGTTCGGCGTAACGCTCGTTATCCTCTTTTATTGCTTACGGGATGCAAAAACCAAGGGGGTTCTCCTGTTTGCTCTGCTTAATACGGGTTACAGTTTCTTAACGGGAACGATAAAACTGTATGCCGCGGCGGCCGGTGTACCGATCCTGTTTTATAATGGGAAGAAGGGAAAGCCTGACTGGAAATACTTCTTTTACGTATTTTATCCGGCGCATTTGTTACTGCTGTATTTTGTACGTATAGTTGCCTTTTAGCACATGATCGTGTATAATTATCAATAAATAATTCAGGGAAAGGGAATGATAAAATTGTACAGCGATATGATGGATACCATAGGCTTTATTTCTCAATCGGACCCCGCAGTCGGAGCGGCGATGAAGGAAGAATTAAAGCGCCAGCAGCGTAATCTGGAGATGATTGCCTCCGAAAACCTTGTTTCTCCCGCCGTCATGGCCGCTATGGGCAGCGTACTGACGAATAAATATGCGGAAGGTTACCCGGCAAAACGGTATTACGGCGGATGCCAGTATGTTGACGTTGTCGAAAATCTTGCGAGGGACCGAGCCTGTGAGCTTTTCCACGCGGAACATGCCAATGTACAGGCGCATTCCGGCGCACAAGCCAATATTGCGGTTTATTTTGCTCTTTTGAATCCCGGAGATACCGTAATGGGGATGAGCCTTTCGGAAGGCGGCCATCTTACACACGGCTCCCCGGTGAACATTTCCGGAAAATATTTTCATTTCATTCCCTATGGAGTAGACCCCGAAACAGGACGGATCGATTACGATAAAGTCTATGAGACCGCAATGAAGGAAAAACCGAAAATGATCGTTGCGGGCGCGAGCGCGTATCCGAGAATCATTGACTTCAAACGGTTCCGTGAAATCTGCGACGCGTGCGGCGCATATCTTATGGTGGACATGGCGCATATTGCCGGGCTTGTCGCTGCCGGCGAGCATCCCAACCCGGTTGAATGGGCCGATGTGGTTACTTCCACCACGCACAAGACCCTTCGCGGGCCCCGCGGCGGTTTGATCCTTTGCCGTGAGGAATATGCAAAAGCCATTGATAAAGCAATCTTCCCCGGTACCCAGGGCGGGCCGCTGATGCATATTATCGCAGGCAAGGCGGTATGCTTCGGCGAAGCGCTGAAGCCCGAGTTTAAGGATTACGGCCATCGCATAGTCGAGAATGCCGCGGCCCTTGCGGACGGACTGATGAAACGCGGCGTAAAGCTGGTCAGCGGAGGTACGGATAATCACCTGATGCTGATCGACCTGAGCGGGATGGAGCTGACCGGAAAAGAGCTTGAGCAGCGCCTTGACTCGGTTTATATTACCGCAAATAAAAACACCGTGCCGAATGAACAGCGCAGCCCGTTCATTACCAGCGGCGTCCGTTTGGGCACACCCGCAATTACAACCCGCGGATTGAATACACAGGATATGGATAAGATTGCCGAATGCATCAGCCTTGCAATCAATGATTTTGACGCAAGAAAAGAAGAAATTCGTGCGATGGTTACAGAAATCTGCAGCCGCTATCCTTTATATGAATAACATAAACAGGGTGGTGTGGGGACCATGGCGGCACCTTTAGCAGACCGGCTGCGCCCGCAGAGTCTGGACGACATTGTCGGTCAGCATCATCTTCTTGATCCGGACAAGGCTCTGCGGCGGATTATTGATTCCGGTGTTATTCCCAATATGATTTTTTACGGGCCGTCCGGAATTGGAAAAACCACGCTGGCCTCCATCATTGCAAAGAAAACCAACCGCAGCTTGTATAAGCTGAACGGAACAACGGCGTCAACCGCGGATATCCGTTCGGTGGTGGATCAGCTTGACACCTTTGCCGCGCCGAACGGCATCCTGCTTTACCTTGATGAAATTCAGTATTTTAATAAGAAGCAGCAGCACACCTTGCTGGAGGTTATTGAAAACGGACAGATCACGCTGATTGCTTCGACAACGGAGAATCCGTATTTTTATATTTATAACGCGATTCTCAGCCGGGCTACGGTGTTTGAATTCAAGCCTGTGGAAAAAGAAGATGTTCTGCTGGCGGTACAGCGTGCTTTTCGTTTCATGGAGAAGGAGCAGAACCGGAAAATTCAAGTGGAGGACGGCGCGGCCGAGGTGATTGCTTCCGCTTGCAGCGGAGACGTGCGCAAGGCGATGAATGCGGTGGAACTTTGCGTGCTTTCCGGCGACGAGAAAGACGGCTCCTGCTTTGTAACGCTGGAAAAAGCA
>JAAYWU010000255.1 GCA_012516295.1 Clostridiales bacterium
TTCCGCCGTCATTTTTTCCACTTTTCCGGTCTCTTCGCGGCGTGCCTCGTCAATTTTGAGACTATCATCCACCAGCGCGTCCACATCAATACACCGTTTTTTCGCGCCGGCTTTTATTTTTTCCGGATTGCTGCGAATCAATTTAATATCAAGCATTTTTAATTACTCCTTTATTATTCTGTTTTATTTTCCACCGTTTGCTTAATTATTGTTGAAAAGTTTTACGAGCTCGCTCAAATCCTCTTCCCCGTAGAACTCGATTTGCAGGACGCCGCGCTTTTTTGTGCCGCTCACCTGTACCTTGCGGCCCAAATGCTCGTTCAGCGCAAGCTCGACTTCGCTGAAATAATGCGGCTTTTTCTTTGGCTTCGGTTCCGATTCGGCTTGTTTCAGGCGTTCGTTTGCCTTTTTTGCCAGCTTTTCCAGCTCGCGCACCGAAATTCCCTGTTCCGCAGCCAGCTTCGCTGCTTTTCGCATTTCCGATGGATTCGGAAAGCTGAGCAATGTACGGGCATGCCCGGCGGAAAGCGTTCCGGAATGCACCATATCCAGGATTTCCTTCGGCAAATTCAAAAGCCGGAGCGCGTTTGCCACCGTCGGGCGGGATTTTCCCACGGTTTTGGAAACTTCCTCCTGTGTCAAGCCGTAGGTCTCCATCAAAGACTGGTAGCCCTGCGCTTCTTCAATCGGATTCAAATCCTCGCGCTGCAAATTTTCAATGAGCGCAAGCTGCATTACCTCGCTGTCGGTCATTTCCCGGATTACCGCGGGTACTTCGGAAATACCCGCCATACGCGCGGCACGCCAACGGCGTTCGCCCGCGACAATCTGATAGCCGCCGCCGACAATCGGCCGGACCAGAAGCGGTTGCAAAACGCCGTGCTGTGAAATGGAATCGGCAAGCTCGGCGAGCGCTTCTTCGTTAAAATCCTTTCTGGGCTGCGCGCGGTTCGGTTCAATCTCGCTTATTTTAAGGGAGACCGCTGCGTTGCGGTCTTCGGTATCGTTTTCCGCGAAAATTGCGTCCAGGCCTTTTCCAAGGCCGCGTTTTTTTGCTGCCATCTCTTTCTCCCCCCGCTATCTCTTATTCATATCCAGAATTTCCTCCGCTAGTGCGTCGTAAGCCAGCGCCCCGCGGGAGCTTTTGTCGAAGTACTGGATGGGCTTTCCGAAACTCGGCGCCTCGGAAAGGCGCACGGTGCGCGGCACCACGCTTGCAAACACCTTGCGCGGGAAGTATTTCTTCACTTCTTCCACAACCTGCTGCGTCAGGTTCAGCCTGCCGTCGTACATCGTCAGCAGAACGCCTTCAATGTCAAGCTGGGAATTGTACTGCCGCTTTACGCGGCGAACCGTATTCATAATCTGGGACAGGCCCTCCAGCGCGTAATATTCGCATTGGATCGGCACCAGAAGCGTATCCGCCACCGTCAGCGCGTTGGTCGTAATCAGGCCGAGCGAGGGCGGACAGTCGATAAAGATATAATCATACTGATTCCGAAACGGAACCAGCGCATTTTTCAGAATGGATTCGCGGTGCTCAAGCGAAACCAGCTCGATTTCAGCCGCCGCCAGGTCCATGCTGGACGGAAGCAGGTCCAGATTGCTGAATTCCGTAGGAATGATTACATCTTTTGCATTCGCTTCGCCGACCAGAACCTCGTAAACTGTGTTTTCCAGCGCGCGGCGGTCCGCACCGACACCGCTGGACGCATTGCCCTGCGGGTCAACGTCCACAAGCAGGGTTTTCTTTCCCTTCATGCCCATTGCGGCGGAAAGGTTTACCGATGTTGTGGTTTTGCCGACGCCGCCCTTCTGGTTGGCAATCGCGATAATTTTTCCCATTCTTTTCCCTCCCGAAGCGGGTTTCTGTCCCGCCGGATCATCGCTGAAAAAAACGGAACCTCCCTTTTCGGGTATCCGTATATAGAATGGTACTATTATAACACGCTTTCTCCCTAAGATAAAGTAGTTATGACATATGTTGGGGAAATCTCTGCATTTCTGCTCCACAGCCGGATTTTTTCTGAATTTGCAGCCGAATGGCGAATGTTTCATGTGAAACAAAGCAGGCCGAACTTGCGTCCGGCCTACCTTGTGGGAAATGATATAGGGAAATAGGAGTAAAAACTTATAATCTTTTTAAGCAGGCTTTTTTCCGCCAGAAGTCGCCTGTGCCTTCGGAATACGTACCAAACATTCGATGTATTCGTCCGTCTCGCTTTTCAACGTCTGCGCATTGATTCCGCTTTGGCGCATGGTCTCTATCGCATGGTTGATCGTATTCAGGAAAATGCGAACATCCTTCACCACGACGGTGCGTTTTGTCTTTTTGGGTTTCTCGTTTTCTTGCAGGAGTCTATCAATCAGCTCTTCCGCTTGTTTCACATTGCAATCGCGGGCAATAATCTGGTCCAGCGCGGTTTTGCGCAGGGCTTCGTCCTTAATCCGCAAAAGCGCGCGCGCATGGCGTTCCGTAAGGCCGTTTGCGGTAATTTTCTCCCGCTCCTCTTTCGTACGCTTTAAAAGCCGAAGCTTGTTTGCAAGCGTGGACTGGCTTTTGCCAAGCCGCAAAGCGGCTTCTTCCTGGGTCACGTTCCATTGCTCGATGAGCTGGCGGATTCCCTCCGCTTCCTCAAAAATCTGCAAATCCTGCCTCTGCAGGTTCTCGGTCATGGCAAGGACCGCGCTTGTTTCAGGGGAACAGTCGTTGATAATACAGCCTACTGTGCTCAGTCCGGCCATTTTACAGGCGCGAAGCCTGCGTTCCCCCGCAATCAGTTCGTAACCGTCTTTTACGCGGCGGACCGTAATAGGCTGGAGCAGCCCGTTGGTACGAATGCTCCGCGACAGCTCCAGAAGCTCCTGTTCGCTGAAAACCTTTCGCGGCTGTGCCGGATTTGGGTGAATAGAGTTGATAGGAATCTGCACTACTTTACACGAATCGTTGAATAAATGCAAAATTGCCGCCCCCTGCTCGTCCCTTTTTGATAAGGATAGCATGATGGGCGGCAATAATTTGTAAAATTATGGCAACCAGGTGAAATATCTTTTTGTTATATTGTGGCGGTTCGTGATGATTCCCCGCCATTTACCCGGAAATCTGTACTTTCCGAAGCACGTACTTACAGGGGATTTTTTGAAATTTTTGCCCCATGGCGGGGATACAAATCCGGCAATGGCCCGGCGCGCCGGATGAAAATCAAGCTCCTCCGGTCGCCGCCCGGCAGCGCAAATTTTTCAACTTTCGCCAGCTCGCAGCCCAAAAGCGCAATTGCCCTCTTTGCTTCTTCGGTCTCTTGCTCCGGCTCCGGCCCTTTCATGGCGACAAAGGTTCCGCCCTTTTTCAGAAACGGCAGGCAGTATTCGCAGAGAATGTTTAACGGCGCGACCGCGCGTGCGGATGCAAAATCGAATTTCCCGCGGTAAGCTTTCTGCCGCCCGGCTTCTTCCGCGCGCGCATGCACCAGCTCTGCCTGCAAATGCAGATGGCCGAGCGCGTCCTTTAAAAAGATAAGCCGTTTATTCAAGCCATCCAGCAGGGTCAGTTCCAGCTCCGGCCGCATAATTTTCAGCGGCACGCCCGGAAAACCCGCGCCGGTGCCGACATCAATCAGCTTTGCGGCCTGCGGCAGCTCCAGATATTTCAAAATCAGGATGCTGTACAAAAAATGCTTTTCCGCAACCTCGCGCGGCTCTTTGATGGCCGTAAGATTCATTTTCTCGTTCCAATTCAACAATTGCTCCATATATTGTTGAAAACTTTCCGCTTGTCCTTCGCTGATTTCTATTCCCTTGCTCTGTGCGGATGAAATCAGCAGGGCTTGAATATCCTCCATGTTACGCCTCCTTCTTGCGTGCAAGCCAAATCAGCAGCACGGATATGTCCGCGGGGCTGACCCCCGAAATGCGCGAAGCCTGCCCAACGCTGGCGGGCTTCACCTTAGAAAGCTTTTCCTGCGCTTCGGTACGCAGCCCGGAAATCTTCGTGTAATCGATGTCCGGCGGAAGCTTTTGCGCTTCCAGCCGCCGCATCTCCGCAATATCCGCTTTCTGCCGTTTAATATACCCCTCATACTTGATTTCGATTTCTACGTTTTCAAAAATTGCGGCCGGCAAATCGGGACGGTTCACATCGACCTCTTTTAAGCTCTCATAGTTGAGCTGCGGCCTGCGAAGCAGCTCCGACAGCCGCACGCCGGTCGTTACCGGGGATGTTTCATGTGAAACAAGAATCCTATTCAGCGCTTCCGACGGCGGAAGGACGGTGCTTTCCACGCGCTTGCGTTCCTCTTCCTTCTGCTTTTGCTTTAACTGGAAGCGCTCCCAGCGCTCGTCTGAAATCAGCCCGATTTTCCGCCCAATCGGGGTTAGGCGCTCGTCGGCGTTATCCTGCCGGAGAATCAGGCGGTATTCGCTCCGGGAGGTCATCATGCGGTAAGGGTCGGTAACGCCCTTTGTAATCAGGTCGTCCACCAATGTCCCAATATAAGAACCCGCGCGGTCAAGAATCATCGGCTCCCTTCCCTGTATCTTCAGCGCCGCGTTGATTCCGGCAACCAAGCCCTGCGCGGCGGCTTCCTCGTAACCGGAGCTTCCGTTAAACTGCCCCGCTCCGTAAAGCCCGGGGAAATCCATAAATTCCAAGGTCGCGTTCAACTGGAGCGGGTCAACGCAATCGTATTCAATCGCATAAGCGCTGCGCATAATCTGGACATTCTCCAAACCCTTAATCGAGTGATAGAAAGCAATCTGCACATCTTCGGGCAGGGAAGAGCTCATGCCCTGTAAATACATTTCTTCTGTGTCCAAACCGCAGGGCTCGATGAAAAGCTGATGGCGCGGCTTGTCCCGGAAGCGCATAATCTTATCCTCAATGCTCGGGCAGTAACGCGGGCCGATGCCCTCGATTTTCCCGCTGTACATCGGGGAGCGCCCGATATTTTCCAAAATAATCTGCTTGGTTTTTTCATTCGTCCAGGAGATATGGCAAACCGCGCGGTTTTTCGGCGGCGTCAACGTGTCATAGGAGAACGGGACAACCGGCTCGTCCCCGTACTGCACTTCCAAATCCGTAAAATCAATGCTGGACTTTAAAACACGCGCAGGTGTGCCGGTTTTAAAACGGCGCAGGTGCAGACCCAGTTTTTTCAGCGAAGCGCCCAGAAACGCGGCGGGGAACATTCCGTCCGGGCCGCTTTCATAGGAAACATCCCCAATATAAATTTTTCCGCCCAAAAAAGTTCCCGTTGCAATGATGACCGCTTTTGCGCGATAGACCGCGTCCATGCGCGTAACGAGCTGCCACATGCCGTTCTCCTCGCGGGTAAGCTCCACGATCTCCGCCTGTTTCATATGCAGGTTCGGCTGAAGCTCCAATTTATGCTTCATCACCTTGCTGTATTCGCGGCGGTCGATCTGCGCGCGCAGGGAATGGACGGCCGGGCCCTTTCCCAAATTAAGCATCCGGCTTTGCAGCGTTACCGCGTCCGCGGTTTTACCCATTTCGCCACCCAACGCATCGATTTCCCGCACAAGGTGCCCCTTCGCTGTGCCGCCGATCGACGGGTTGCAGGGGCAATTGCCAACGGCGTCCATATTAATTGTAAAAACACAGGTGCGGCAGCCAAGGCGCGCAGAAGCAAGCGAAGCTTCAATCCCCGCGTGCCCTGCGCCGATGACCGCTACATCATACTCACCAGCATTGTATCGCATAATCGTTCCTCCTATATCATATCACCGAAAAGCTGAATCAAACAACGGAATGCTGCCTTCAGGTTTTTTTTGGCAGCGACCGCCGCCCGTTTCCTTTTGCCCGCGCAGGAAGGGGAACGAAAGCAGTCCAATCGGACTGCTTTCGTTCGGGATACCCTCGCCGGGGTACACCAACCCAACTCACACGGTTTTGCCAAATCCCCCCATATTCTCCGCAGGCGAAGCACGATTTCATTCCGCGCCCGCCTATTTTCCAACGCAAAAATTATGAAAAACGGAATCGACGACCGCTTCGGTCGCGCGTTCCCCGGTCAGTTCCAGCAGCGCGGAAATTGCACCCTCAATGGAAACCGTTACCGCGTCAAGCGTCATTCCGCTCTCAACCGCCGCAAGCGCTTCGCTGACGCTGTCCTCGGCGCGCCGTGCCGCGTCGCGCTGGCGTTCCGTAAACAGGATTCCATCCGCCGGATTCAATCCTGCTGTGTGCAAAAGTTCCGCCACCGCGTTTTTTAACTGCTCCAATCCTTCGCCGGACAGGGCAGAAATATATACTATCTGTTTAAAATTTTCTTTAATATACTCTATGTCGATTTTTGTCGGAAGATCGCTCTTATTGATTACCGCAATTGCCGGCGACTGGCGGACAAAGGAAACCAGCTCCCGGTCTTCGTCGTTCAACTCCTGCGAGGAATCAAAGACCGCCAGAATAAGCTGGGCTTCCCGGATTCTTTCGCGCGCGCGCTCCACACCGATGCGTTCCACCGGGTCTTCGGTCAGATGAATGCCGGCCGTATCGGAAAGGCGGAGCGGAACATCCCCGAGAATGACGGTATCTTCCACAATGTCGCGCGTAGTGCCTGCATATTCGGTAACGATGGAGCGCTCACCGCCGGAAAGCAGGTTCATCAGCGTGGATTTTCCCACGTTTGGGCGGCCGGCGATTACTGTGACAACGCCCTCGCGGATCGCGCGTCCCGCGTCGAACTGGCTGAGAAGGCGCTCCAGTTCCTCTTTTACCGAGCAAAGCGTTTCATGCAGGGAGTCTTGATTGACCTCCGGAATATCCTCTTCCGGATAATCCGCCCAAGCGGACAGATGCCCGGCAGTCTGAAGCAGGCTTTCGCGGATTTGCCGGATTTTCTTTTCCAGCGCGCCGTCATGCCCGGCCAGCGCGGCCTTTGCGGCCTGCTCCCCCTGCGCGCCGATTAACTGCATAACGGATTCCGCTTCGGTCAGCCCGATTTTTCCGTTCAAAAATGCCCGGCGCGTGAATTCGCCCGGCCCGGCCGGGACCGCACCGGCGGCAAACACCGCTTTCAGCACGCGGCGCAGAATATACAGCCCGCCATGGCAGGAAAGCTCCACAACATCCTCGCCGGTAAAGCTCGCGGGTGCGGTAAAATTCAGGGCGATCGCCTCGTCGATATCCTCTTCCCCGTCGTGAACCCTACCGTAAAGGGCGGTGTATCCTTTTATTTCGTCAAGTGTTTTTCCGCGGCTTGAAGTAAACACTTTTCCTGCAATCTTCCGCGCATCCGGACCGGAAATACGGACAATGCCAATCCCGCCCGGCGCCTGCGGCGTGGAAATTGCCGCGATGGTCTTTGAAGAAGTACTGTAAATCCTTTTGTTTTCCATAAGGTACCTCATCGCCTTATCCGCGCGAAGCGCGGGTAAAATTTTTTAAAAAATCATATTATTTCCAATTTCAACGAAAAGAAACGGGCGATTCTGCGAACCGCCCGTCAAATCATTCTTTTTTTAAGTCGATACGGCCGTAAAGCGGAGCATCCTTATCGCTCTTCGGCGCCGATTTCACAGAAGGGCGCGACGGCTGCGTACTGTTCTGCGCCGATTTCGGCGACCGGTTTCCGTAACCCGGCCGCGGCTTTTCCCCATACGAACGGCGCTGGCCCTTATAGTTCCTGCGGGGAAGCGGCCGCTCGCCCGCTTCCGGCCCGATTACAACATGGCGGGCAAGGTCTTCGCCTTCCGACCAGGACTTCGCCCCTTCCACCGTCTGTACTGCGGTATGGATAATCCGACGCTCATACGGGTTCATGGGCTCCAAAGAAGCATTCCGTCCGGTTCTCACCGCCTTGGCGGCGATTTTCTTACCCAGAACTTCAAGCGTTTCTCTGCGTTTTTCACGGTAATTTCCAATGTCAAGCGTAATCCGGTAATAGGTATTGTCGATATGGTTTGCCACAAGTCCCGCTAAGTACTGGAGAGCGTCAAGCGTTTCTCCGCGGTGACCGATAATAAAACCGATATCGTTCCCGTAAAGGGAAAGCTGCGCGCCGCTCTCTTCCTCGGTGATTTGAATGTCCACCGAAGAAAGGCCCATATGTTCCAGAATTTTTTTCAAATACTCCGCAGCAGCATCTGCGGGGCTGGTTTTCACAAAAACCCTTACTTTTGCCGGGCTTCCGCCGAAAAGACCGAATGTCTTTTTTGTGGGCATTTCCAGAATTTCAAATTCCGCATCATAGGATTCAACACCGAGTTCCCTGCATGCGGCTTCTCTTGCCAGTTCTACCGTCTCACCGGTTGCAATCGCTTCTCTTATCACGGTATTACCTCCCCCGGGTGTTTACTCGTTTTTCTAAAACTATTATACGAATGCTTCCTTACGCTTTTGGTTTCCTGTTTTTCCCGGCCTTGCCTTTTTCTGTTTCAGCCGGCACGGAAACCGCCGGGATCCTCTTCATTTTTGCTTCCTCCTGCTCCAGCAGGGCGATTCGCTGCGCCTCAGCCTTTGCATTCAAATCCGCCGGACTGTACCAGATATTCAGGATGAGCGTCTGTAAAAATCCGGTAAGGGTCGAAATAATCCAATAAAAACCGACAGCAGCCGGCAGGGTGCAGGCCAGCCATGCACTGAACAAAGGCATGAAATAAAACATATATTTCATGCAGCCTTCCTGCTGCTGCATTCCGGGCTGCATTTTCATCATGAAATACTGTGTAACCAAAGAGGAAACAAGGCAAAGCACCGGAATAACCCAAAGATTTGAACGGAACAGCGTTCCGAATATATTGCCGCCGTCGCTGGGCGTATCGAGAAGATTCATGCCCAGAAACTGGAATCCATGGCTGAAGGATTCAATTTTCTTAAGCTCGTCCCCGCTAAACATAGTGAGATGGGGCTTTAAGTCCGCAAAATGCTTAACAATTTCGATTTGCGCATACTGGGCGTTGAAATTTGCGCCGACGCCCGGAATCATCTTCAGCATGGCAACCGCTTTGTTGATCCCTTCCGCAGAAAGGTGCAGCGCGTTTGCAAGCGGATTCTGAACGGTATAGAACAGGCCGATCATAATCGGGAACGGAATAAAGGTGGTAAGGCATCCGCCGGTTGGGTTTACGCCTTCCTTTTCGTAGAGCTTCTGCGTTTCCTGCTGAAGCTTCAGCCGATCGTTGCCGTATTTTTTCTGCAATTCTTTCTGCTTAATCGCCAGCCTGCTGCTGGCGGCCAACGATTTCTGCTGTTTGATGGAAAAGGGAAACATCACGATTTTCAATACGATGGTGAATAAAATAATGGCGATTCCATAGTTCTGAATCAGGGTATAAAAAAACCAGAGCAGATAACCAAGAATGTTCCCGAAGAAATTAAAAAAATCGTACATATAAGCAGTACTCCTCTATTCTATCTATCATGCTTATCGCTTGTCCGTTTTTCCGGAACAGGGTCGTACCCTCCCCGGCTGAACGGATTACAGCGTAATATGCGAAACAAAGCGAGCCAAAATCCCTTAAAGGCGCCGAAGCGCTCAATAGCCTGAATTGCGTAATTCGAACAGGTGGGATAATATTTGCAGCAAGGCCTTTTATACGGCGAAATTCCTTTCTGATAAAACCGTATCAGCCAGATCAGCGGGCGTTTCATTTCATGACCCCCGCTTTTTTAAGCTGCGCCGAAAGCACACGGACAATTTCCGTGCTTTTCACATAGGGAGTTTTCCCCCTTGCAACAAAAATAAAATCGTAGCCCGGCTTTATGCTGGGCGCCAAAATCCGGAAAGCTTCACGGATTACGCGGCGGGCCCTATTCCTTTTTACAGCATTTCCAATTTTCTTTGTGGTTGTAATACCAGCCCGCACATTTTTCCTTCGGTTTTTCAAAACATATGTTACAACCACAGGGCTGACATAAGATTTCCCTTTTGCATAAATCCTGCAAAAATCCTTATTTTCTTTAATTGACAGAAAATCCATCACTTTAAACCCGCACCGCATTTCTTTTCCCAAAATCGGGAGCTAAAAAGAAAGGCCACATTGCGTGGCCCTCTGCTTAATAGCTCAAACGTGCTCTGCCCTTAGCTCTGCGGCGGGCCAAAACTTTGCGGCCGTTTCTTGTGGACATTCTCTTTCTGAAGCCGTGCTCCTTTTTCCTATGGAGCTTCTTTGGCTGATATGTTCTCAGCATAAAAACACTCCTTTCGGGGTACAAACCTTGCAATATAGCATTATATATTAAGAATACGCAAACTGTCAACCTATAATTTGTCGCCAGAGCCCAGGAAAAAGCTTTCAGAGGGCAATTTTGCAATTTATCTAATTATATTATTCAATATACCACATTTTCGTTTAAAATAAAAGGATAATAAAAAAATTTTATCGTCTATGGTTTTCCTCACGCGCGCGATACAATATAGTGTGTCTGAATGCGAAATTGAAATTTGAAAAGCCGATCGTTTTGTGGTAATATTAATTGTGTTATGCCTAAGAGTATAAATATTTGTTAAAATGAGGTTTATAAGATGGAATCCTTTACCGAGGTATGGAATCTGGTCTGCGATTACTGTAAAAGCAAGATCACGGAAATTGCGTATTCGACCTGGATCAAGCGTATCGAACCGGTTACTCTTGACTTCGCACAGGGCGTCGCGGTGCTGAAGGTTCCGAATGAACTGCACCGACAGACAATCAAACATTATTATATCGATATGCTGGAAGAAGCGTTCGCACAAATTTTCGGCCAGAAAATCCAGATTCGCATCTGCACACCGGACGAATCCGGAATCGAAAAGCAGAATGACGAAACCCCGGCCATCAACGATGACTACGAGTTTACGTTCGACACCTACATTGTCGGCCCGTCCAATAAATTCGCGCATGCGGCATCCATGGCGGTTGCAAGCAAGCCGGCAACCTTATATAATCCTCTTTTTATTTACGGAAATTCCGGATTGGGAAAAACCCACCTTCTTTACGCGATCTGCAACGAAATCAGCCATACGCATCCGGAAATGAATATTATTTACATCAAGGGCGACGACTTTACGAACGAACTCATTGAAGCGATCCGCCGCGGTACCACCGCCGAATTTCACAACCGGTACCGGAGAGCGGATGTATTTCTGGTCGACGATATCCAGTTTATAGCCGGAAAAGATTCAACGCAAGAGGAATTTTTCCATACATTTAATACCTTATACGAAGCAAAAAAGCAAATCGTACTGACTTCCGACCGGCCGCCGAAGGATATCGCCACGCTGGAGGAACGCCTTTTAACCCGTTTCGAGTGGGGTCTGACGGCCGATATTCAGCCGCCGGATTTCGAAACGCGCATTGCTATTATAAAAAGGAAAGCAGAACTTCTGGAAATCGATATTTCGGACAGCGTTGCCGAATACATAGCGAACCGCCTGAAGAATAATATCCGCCAACTGGAAGGCGCGGTGAAAAAAATGAAAGCCTACTTTTTGCTGGCGGGTGAAAGCCCGAGCATCACAACGGCGCAGGCAGCGATCAGCGATATCATCAACAACGATCAGCCCACGCCGCTGACCGTCGAAAAAATCATCGACGAAGTGGCGCGCACGTTCGGAACCACCAGCGATGACATCCGCTCGTCGAAACGCTCGGCGAACATTTCCAGCGCACGGCAGGTCTCTATGTATGTCGTAAGGGAAATTACCCAGCTCCCGATGACCTCGATCGGCAAGGAATTCGGCGGGCGCGACCATTCCACCGTAGTTTATGCCATACAGCAGGTCGAAAAGGGAATCGCAAAAGACCCGAAATTCAAAGCGACAGTAGAAGATATTATCAAAAATATACGCGACCGTTAAAATGTGCAAAGGTTCTCCACCTTTAAACAATCCGGGGGAAAACGCAAATTTTTTATTTTTCTCTTTCCACGAATTTTTTAACAAGTTTTCAACATTCCCCACAGAGTTTTCAACATACGGTTAAAAACTCAAATTATAATACGCAATGTTAACGAAGAGTCAACAAGGAAATCACAGGAAAAAATTCCGCCAAAACCCGATGGGGCCTGAAA
>JAAYWU010000256.1 GCA_012516295.1 Clostridiales bacterium
GAGGTATTGTGTTGAAAAGGATAAGTAATATCAACCTTGTGAAAACTGCGAATAAAAAGATGAAAAGGGAAAGCATAAAAAAGGAATTGCTTCGCCTTGTATCCCTCAGCATCAGCGGTGTTATCCTTCTGCTTACCTGTGTGTCGATCTTTTTCACGTATAATTCCACAAGGGAGTCGCTGGAAAAAAGCATCAAGCAGTCGTCAAAGCTCGTTTCCAGCAAAGTGACCCAGCAAATTGAAACGTTCTCTCTGATTGCCCAGACCGTCGGCATGTACAAAAACATGTACGTCAGTAAGGATCAGATGAAAACGTTTCTGAACAACACCTGTCAGCAGTACAGCCTGACGGAAATTGATATATTAAGCCCGTCCGGGTATTCCCAGATTTCCGGAAAAAGCTACACGGACGACCCCGCGTACAACCAGTTCAAATACAGCAGCTCCGAGTTTTTAAGCGATCCGATTATTGAAGGCGACACCGCCTATTTTGAATATATTCAGCCTTATGAAACCAGCATCATTCTTTTGAAAATTCCGTATTCCGTAATCGGCTCCATTGTTTCCGGTGTGAAAATGGGCGACAACGGAAGTACTTACATAATAAATGATAAAGGCGTACAGATTGCGAACAACGATTTTTCATTGGTTCTGAACAAACACAACAATCTGGAAGCCGCCAAAAAAGAGCCTGCAAAATACCGTGAAGTCGCCGCTTTAGAAAACGATATGATTCACGGAAAAGCGGGTTTTGCCTTTTACAACTTTAATAATACTGCCAAATTCGGTTCCTACGCGCCGATCGAAAAAACAAACGGCTGGTCCGTCAATGTTACCGCATTGCAGTCCGAATTTCTTTCCAGCGTAACACGCTCCGCCATCGGCATGGTTATTCTTGGCATGCTGGCCATGATTCTTTCCCTCGTCTTTACCACGAAACTTGCCGGAAGACTCACCAAGCCGATTACAGACGTCGTTACTGCGATCGACCAGATGTCCCAGGGCGACCTGAATGTAAACCTGCAGGTCCGCAAGCGGGACGAAGTGGGCATGATTTCCGAAAAGATCAACCAAATGGTCCAGAGTTTCCGATTGATTATCAGCGATATTTCCTCCGTCCTCGGCGAAATTGCACAGGGTAATCTGGACGTGCGGAGCAACGTCCACTATGCCGGGGAATTCCATGAAATCAAATCCGCGATGGAGAATATCGTTTCAAAACTGAACGAAACCATGTCAAAAATCAGCCAGGCTTCGGAACGGGTCAGCTCCAGCGCCGAGCAGGGCTCCGGCGGTTCGCAGGCGCTTTCGCAGGGCGCGACGGAACAGGCCAGCTCCATTGAAGAGCTTTCCGCGTCCATCAATGAAATTTCCACACAGGTAAAGAACAGCGCCACCAATTCGCAGGAAACCAAGGATACAGTAAAGGACGTTGCCGAAATCCTGCGCCAGACAAACCAGGAAATGCAGCTCATGATTGAGGCGATGAATAAAATCAGCAGCACATCCAATGAAATCAGCAAGATTAACAAGGCGATTGAGGATATCGCGTTCCAGACCAACATCCTTGCTTTGAACGCTGCAGTTGAAGCGGCAAGGGCGGGCGCCGCCGGAAAAGGCTTCGCGGTTGTAGCGGACGAAGTCCGGAACCTTGCGGGAAAGAGCGCCGAGGCCGCGCAAAACACCACATCACTGATCCAAAGCGCAATCGACGCGGTGGACAACGGCATGAAAATTGCCGACAGAACGGCGGAAACCCTTACCGCTGTGGTGTCGGGAACCCAGGAAATCATTACCCTCGTCGACAATATCACCGAAGCGGCAAACGAGCAGTCCGATTCCATTACCCAGATTACACAGGGTGTGGATCAGGTATCCGCAGTAGTGCAGACCAATTCCGCTACGGCGGAGGAAAGCGCGGCGGCGAGCGAAGAGCTGTACAGCCAGGCGAAAATGCTGCGTGAGCTGGTTGACAATTTCAAGCTTAAAGGGTTCCACAGCGCCCAAGCGGCACAGTCCACGGCTTTACCGGTTCAAGAAGAAGAGCCGGGCGAAGCTCCGGAGCCGGATATGTCTGATATTCCCGAAGCGAATACGGAACTGTATTCCAATTCTACCGATAAATATTAACTAAACACCTGCCCCCGGCCTTTGGCCGGGGGCTTTTTTGTCCGGAACTTCTCGCTCCGTAACGCGAACAAACGCACAGAGAAAAGGCGCGCCGGGCGCCGCTTTCCCGCCAAAGCGCAAAAATCCCCTTCCGAATCTGGATGGCCCAGAACCCGGAAGGGGTGCTTCATTTTATAAACAGCGCTACGCCAGCTCTAAAATTTTCCCTCTAAGGCTGAAAATATGCCTTTCAATCAAGCTGACCGCGCCGGCCTTATCAAATTTGCCGAGCCGCTCGCACAGCTCCAGATGCTCATTCGAAGAGGATTTGATCAGCCGCGGCTGGGGACACAAAGCTGTGTTCATCGTCACTAAAAGGCGGCCTTGTATGGATTTAAAAATATCGCATAAACATTCGTTTTCCGTCATAGAGACCATTGCTTTATGAAAAAGAAGGTCCTTCTTACAGAACATTAAATAGTCGCCCCGCTGATAATAATCCGCGGCGAGCAGGGCGCTCTTTTTCAGAGCTTGAACCGCTTCCCTGTCTCTTCTGTCGCAGATTTCCATTACGGCGAAACGCTCAACCAGCATTCTGGCAGTACAGATATCGCGAATCTGTTTATCATTGTACTGAGGAACCGAAATGCTTCCATTGGATTTCACATCCAGGATCCGCTCGTTCGCAAGCAGCTTAGTCGCCTGTATGACAGGGGTGCGGCTTACGCCGTATTTTTCCGCAAGCTCGTCAAGTGAAATTTTTGCACCCGGCGGATACTCCCCGTTAATCAGGCTGTCCTTTATCTTTTCATAAACAATGATGTCCAAATTCTTTCTAATCATCACAGTGACATCATCCTTAAATATTCTTACTTATAATAATATATTGTATCTCGTAAAATTACAATAGGAAGAAAAGTAAAAGTAATTTTTATTTCTTTCGGACAAGCAGAAAAAAATGGGCGGTTCCGCCGGTGCTTTCAAGCTGGGCCAAATTGACGGAAACGAAGGTAACGGTTGGAAACCAGTTCCTCGGGGCTGAGGCGGAGGTTCTCCGCAAGCTTCTGCGAAAGCATCCGCTTTAATTCGGCACAGGTCAGGTGGAATCCGCGCCCGTGCTCCCCGATAATCCGCTCGATAACCTTCATGCGGTACAGGTCATCCGCCGTCAGCTTCAGGCATTCGCTCGCCTCTTTCACTTTCCTGGAATCCTTCCACAGGATGCTCGCACAGCCTTCGGGGGAAATGACGGAATAGATGGCGTTTTCAAGCATCCATACCTCGTCCGCAACCGCGAGCGCAAGCGCGCCGCCGCTGCCGCCCTCGCCGATCAGAATGGAAATAATCGGAACCTTCAGCGTCATCATTTCCATCAGGTTTTCGGCAATCGCCTGCCCCTGCCCGCGTTCTTCCGCGGCAATGCCGCAGTACGCCCCGGCGGTGTCGACGAAACAGACCACCGGTCGGCCGAATTTTTCCGCAAGCTTCATCTGCCGCAGGGCTTTGCGGTAGCCCTCCGGGTGGGCGGAGCCGAAATTCCGGTACACCTTTTCCTTGGTGTCGCGCCCTTTTTCCAGCGCGATTACGGTTACCGGCTGGTCCCCCAGCCGGGCAATGCCCGCAATAACCGCCTTATCGTCGCCAAAGCGGCGGTCGCCGTGCATCTCCATAAAATCCTGAAAGATATTCGCAATATAATCGCTTCCCGTCGGCCGGTCCTTGGCGCGGGCGGCTTTCACTTTTTCCTACGCGTTCATCCGGAAACCTCCTTATGCAGGGAAAGCAGGGTTGTTATCTGCTTTTTCTGTTCCTTCCGTTCGGAAATCATGTCGACAAACCCTTTTTCCAGAAGAAATTCCGCCCGCTGAAAGCCCGCAGGCAGCTTCTGCCGCATGGTCTGTTCAATGACGCGCGGCCCGGCAAAGCCGATGAGCGCGTTCGGTTCCGCAAGGATGATATCCGCCTCCATGCCGAAGCTGGCGGTTACGCCGCCGGTTGTCGGGTCGGTCAGAACGGCAATATACAGGTTGCCGGCGTCGCTGTGGCGCTTCACCGCGCCGCTGGTTTTCGCCATCTGCATCAGGGAAAGGATTCCCTCCTGCATTCTGGCGCCGCCGGACACAATATAGCCCACCACCGGAAGCGAATGCTCGGTGGCGTATTCAAAGATGCGCGTAATCTTTTCGCCGACCACCGTTCCCATGCTGCCCATCATGAAGCGAGCCTCCATCACGAACAGCGCACAGGGAAAACCGCCGATTTCAGCGGTGCCGGTTACGACGGCCTCTTTTTCCGCGCTTTCCAACCGGGCGTGCTTGATTTTTTCCGGATAGTTTGGGAAATTGAGCGGGTTTTTCGAAAGAAGATTGCCGTTTAATTCAATAAAGGTGTTTTCATCCGCAATAAAATGAATCCGCTGGCGTGCGTTCATGCGGAAATAATAGCCGCATTCCGGGCAGACATTCGCATTCGCATTCAGCTCGCCGGTTAACAGCGGCTTTTTACAGGAAGGGCAAAGAACGCACATTTCGCCCGGAACATCCGGCGACGGCACCTTGTAAATCCTGCTTGAACGCTCAAGCTCGTTTTTCGGGCGCCGGAAAAAGTCTTTTCTCAAAATCATGCGTATCCCCGTTTCTCAATAAAATCAGTACAGTAATTTCCGGCCTTGAATTCCGGATCGTTCAGAATTTCCATTTGCAGCTCCGCGTTGTGCTCCACGCCATCGATCACCAGCTCGCACAGCGCCGCCTGCATTTTGCGCACGGCCTCCTCGCGGGTCTGCGCGTGCACAATCAGCTTGCCGATCATGGAATCGTAAAACGGCGGGACAACATAGTCCTGGTACAGGGCGGTGTCGAAGCGGACCCACGGCCCGCCCGGAACATGCAGAAAGGAAACCTTTCCGCCGCCGGGGGTAAAGCCCTTCTTCGGGTTTTCCGCGTTAATGCGGCATTCGATGGCATGCCCATCGGCGCGCACATCCTGCTGATGGAAGGAGAGCGGAACGCCCGCGGCAATGCGGATCTGCCATTTCACAAGGTCGATTCCCGTTACCATTTCGGTAACCGGATGTTCAACCTGTAAACGCGTATTCATTTCCATGAAATAAAAATTGCCGGACGAATCCATCAGGAACTCAATGGTTCCGGCGTTTACATAGTTGACGGCGCGCGCGGCCCGCACCGCCGCGTCCATCATTTTCCGGCGCGTTTCCTCGCGCACAGCAGGGGAGGGGCTTTCCTCCAAAAGCTTCTGCCGTTTGCGCTGGATTGAACACTCCCGCTCGCCAAGGCAGACGGTGTTTCCGAAGCGGTCGCACAGAATCTGCATTTCAATATGTTTTACGGGCGAAAGAAATTTTTCCATGTAAACCGTACCGTCGCCGAATGCGCTCTGCGCTTCGGAGGAAGCGGTCGCATACGCGTTCTGCAGGTCTTCGGGGCCGTTTACGGTGCGGATTCCGCGCCCGCCACCGCCCGCGCGGGCTTTAATCAGAAGCGGATACCCGATTTTATCGGCTTCCTCCCGCAGGCGGGAAGGGTCGTCGATGCGGTCGCAGCCCGGCACCACCGGAACCCCCGCCTCGCGCATGGTTCGGCGCGCGGCGTCCTTGTCGCCCGTTTTGCGAATCAAATCGGCGTCCGGCCCGATAAAGGCGATGCCGCATTTTTCACAGAGCTCCGCGAATTCCGCGTTTTCCGAAAGAAGCCCGTAGCCGGGATGAATCGCCTGCGCGCCGGTTGCCACGGCGGCGGACAGGATGGCGGGAATATTCAAATAGCTGTCCTTTGCGGGGGCCGGACCGATGCATACGCTTTCGTCCGCAAGGCTTGCGTGAAGCGATTCGCGGTCGGCCTCTGAAAAAACGGCTACGCTGGAAATGCCCATTTCCCTGCACGCGCGGATAATGCGCACAGCGATTTCCCCGCGGTTCGCAATCAGAATTTTTGAAAACAAGCTTCCAACCCCTTTCTGCGTCAGTCCTCAATCAGCGCAAACGACAGCTCGCCGCTTACCGCGAGTTTTCCCCCCACAAGCCCCTTTGCGCTTGCAAAATAAAAAGGGCCCCTTTGGTTTGTTAAAACACATTCGATTTCCAGCGTATCGCCCGGAAGAACCTTGCGCTTGAATCTTACTTTATTTAAACCTGTGAAATACGGTGTTTTTCCCTCGGTGTTTTCTCCGATCAGGATACAGCAGGCCTGCGCCATCATTTCGCAGAGCACCACACCCGGGACGACCGGATTTCCGGGGAAATGCCCCTGTAAAAACCACTCGTCGCCCTTTACTGTATATCTGCCCAGGGCTTTGCCGTCCGCTTTTTCCACATGATCAATCAGCAGCATCGGTTCCCGGTGCGGAAGGATTTTTTTGATTTCTTCTCTGTCCATTCTCTTCTCCTATTTTATACGGAATAAGGTCTGGCCATATTCCACAACCTGTCCCGCAGCCGCGCAAATTTCCGTAATTTCCCCGTCGCGGTCGGCGGTGATTTCATTTAAAAGCTTCATGGCTTCGATAATGCAAAGCGTGTCGCCCTTTTTCACCTTGCTGCCCACCTGCACATACGGCTCGGAATCCGGGGAGGGGGCGGAATAAAACACGCCTACCATGGGGGATTTAA